>NZ_SULK01000008.1:21922-163013 GCF_007115085.1 Clostridium sp. HBUAS56017
CGGTAGGATGAAAATAATAAGTCTTATTCAAATAAGTAAATAGTCCAGTCTGGGCTGTACCATCAGAAGTAAAGTAATAAAGGTTGTTATTAATATTTTGCCATCCAGTAAGCATAATACCATCTTTATTAAAACCATAAGTTTTATTGTTAATAGTAACTAAACTAGTACACATAGTACCATTAGAATTAAAGAAATAGGTATTACCGTCAATAGTTTGCAAGCCAGTGACTCTAATACCTGATTCGTTAAGGTAGTAACGATAAGATCCTAGATTTATCCAACCAGTTTGCATTTCTCCATTGTTATTAAAGTAATAATATTGATAGTTATCATATACAAATCCAGTTAACATAACTGCATTAGAAGGATTAAAATAGTAGGTTTTTCCTAGGTGATTAATAAATCTGGTTTGAGCAATACCATTATCGTTAAAATAGTAAGTGTTATTATTAATAACTTGCCATCCAGTAAGCATAATTCCGTTGTCATCAAATCCGTAATATTTCCCATTTATCGATATACAGCCAGTTTGCATACTATTAATTACATAGTAATAATATTTATTATCTTTAGTAATCCAATACCTAGTCATCAAACCATTACTCTCGAAGTAATAGTCTTTACCATCAATAGTAATCCAGCCAGTTTGTCTAACTCCATTACTATCAAAAAGATATGTATTTCCATTAATGGTTTGCAATCCGGTTTGCATAACACCGTTAGAATCAAAATAATAGTATTTGCCATTTATGTATATAAAGCCAGTTTGCATAACACTATTTATATAGTAATAGTATTTATTATCATTAATCACCCAATTTTGAGTAGCAACGCCATTATTATCGAAGAAGTAATCTTTTCCATTAATATTAATCCAACCGTTTTGTCTAATACCAGAAGTATTAAAGAAATAAGTTTTACCATTAATAGTTTGAAGACCAGTTAATAATTTTCCATCAGAATTAAATCCGTAGTAGTAACTACCAATAATAACTAATCCGTTTTGAATATTATAATTAGAATCAAAGTAATATTTGTCGTTATTATAGGTGATCCACCCATTTTGTCTAATTCCATTATCATTGAAGTAATAAGTTTTACCGTTAACATTTTGAATACCAGTTTGCATAATACCATTGGTATCAAAATAATAATACTTATTATTAATAGATAAAAGCCCAGTTTGCATAACACCATCTATATAGAAAGAACACTTATTATCATTGATAACCCAATTCTCAGTCATTATTCCAGAAGTATTAAAGAAATAATCTTTTCCATTAATAGTTATCCATCCAGTTTGCCTAATGCCAGAAGTATTAAAGAAATAAGTATTACCATTGATGTTTTGAAGACCAGTTAATAACTTACCATCGGCACCGAACCCATAAAAAGTATTATTAATATTAACTAATCCAGTTTGCATAACACCATTAGAATTAAAATAGTATTTGTCATTATTGTATGTAACAAAGCCAACTTGCCTAATACCAGAAGCATTAAAAAAATATGTGTTGCCATTAATGTTTTGAAGGCCAGTTAGCAATTTACCATTAGCACCGAACCCATAAAAAGTATTATTAATATTAACTAATCCGGTTTGCATAATACCATTAGAATTAAAATAATATTTGTCATTATTGTATGTAACAAAACCGACTTGTCTAATACCAGAAGTATTAAAGAAATATGTGCTTCCATCAATAGTTTGAAGTCCAGTTAATAATTTACCATCATCACTAAATCCATAAAAAGTATTATTGATGTTAACTAATCCGGTTTGCATAACACCATTGGAATTGAAATAATATTTATTATTTTCAAAATCAATAAATCCCGTTTGCATAACGCCATCAGCGTTAAAATAATAGGTGCTTTTATTTATTGATTTAAATCCCGTTTGCATAACACCATTAACATAGTAATAGTGTTTACCATTAACAATATCCCAACCTGTTTTTTTTGTAGTATCATCATTAGTATTTATGTTACTTGACATGGAATTACTTATATTTCCTGAAATGGCATTAGTTCTAGTAGAAGTTTCTGAATAATTATTTTGTGACTTGCTGCTTTTTTGAATTTCTTGAGTATTAGTTCCAGAAGACGAACTAATTAATTCTTTAGAATCCTCATTATTTGGGGCATTAACTAGGTTAGATTTAGCATCAGAAGTAGATTTGGAATCAATTTTTTCTGAAACGTTTTCATTACTAGCTGGACTAAATTGATTAGATGAGGAATTAGAAGCAGAGCTTGA
Organism: Clostridium sp. HBUAS56017; assembly: GCF_007115085.1. NCBI lineage: Bacteria > Bacillati > Bacillota > Clostridia > Eubacteriales > Clostridiaceae > Clostridium > Clostridium sp. HBUAS56017. The sequence goes on from NZ_SULK01000008.1 coordinate 24,186, forward strand.
GGCAACTTTAGTAGAGACATCTTCTTTATTTGAAGAATTATCTAAGCTAGGAGAGTTATTTTCTACAGAATTCAGATTAGGCTCTTCAGAAAAATCTGTATTATTAGATTTCATAACATTACTTGGTTGCAAAGTTGAATTTCCATTATTAACATCTTTTGAAGCTATAGTATTCGTGGCTGTGTTATCGTCTGCATTTGAACTCTTTGTAAGTTCATTAAATAAGTTATGATTATTTAATGACAAAAAATCGCTATATGACGAATTATTTTTTTCTACATTTGAAAGAGATTTTACTAATTTTCCATATTCAAAATTAGGCGTAGAGATAGATCCAGCTATATATATGCTTGACATTATCAATGTGAATTTATTTTTTAACATTTATGCCAACTCCTTTCAATTTCTATTTTATTACATAATGAGCTAAAATATCAATATAATAATTAAAATACTATTTTATGACAAAAAGAGACCTGCAAATTAATTGCAGGTCTTTCTTTTAGTTTAGGAATGTTTAAGAAAAAAGTTAATTGTTAAATTTAAATATTTTTAGTTTTATTAACAATACCATTTTCATCTATTACATAGCTAACATTATCTATAGTTATATTAGTATTTTTCGCAACATATCCATTATCAGGATGGAAGTAATAAAGATATCCATTAATTGATTGAAGTCCCTTAGGAGCAGAGCCATCAGGATTAAAATAATAAGTATTAGAATTAATAGTTTGCCATCCTGTTAGTAAGAAACCTAGAGAATTAAATCCATAAAAAGTTCCATTAATAGATATAACACCAGTTTGCATAATACCATTTTCATTGAAGTAATATGTTTTGCCAGTAATAGTTTTAAATCCAGTTATCATATAAGAATATTGTGGATCGAAATAATATGTTTTACCACGATAGTTAAGCCAGCCGTTTTTAGCAATACCAGTAGAGTTAAAGTAGTAAGTTTTAGAGTCTATAGTCTGCCATCCAGTAAGCATAACGCCGCTTAAATCAAATCCATAAACTGAATCATTTATAGTAGTAATCCCAGTTTGCATAGTGCCATTTTCATTAAAGAAGTATTTATGACCATTTAAGATTTGCCATCCAGTAGCCATAATACCATATTCGTTAAAATAGTATTTACTATTATTATAAGTGACAAAGCCAGTTTGCATAACACCTTTAGAATCAAAGTAATATATATTACCATTTATATTTTGTAAGCCAATAAGCATTATGCCATTATTGTCAAAATAGTGTTCATAAGAATTATCATCTTTAAGCCATCCAGTAAACATAACGCCATCAGAATTAAAATAATATGTTTGATTATTTATAATTTGCATTCCGGTAAGCATGACACCATCGGTATCAAAAGCATAGTTATTATCACCTATTGATACAATACCAGTTTGCATAGCACCATTAGAATTAAAGTAATATTTCTTATTATTTAGAGTTAGCCAACCAGTTTCTACTACGCCTTCTAAGTCAAGATAATATTTATTATAACCAAGGCTAATCCAACCACTTTGAAGAGCACCGTCATTATCCAAGTAATAAGTTTTGTCACTTATAGTTTGGAAACCAATTAATTTATATCCTAGGGAAGGGCTAAAATAATAAGTTTTATCAGAAAGTTTAATCCATCCAGTAATAGCAGTTCCGTCTGAATTAAAGTTATAAGTATATCCATTTATATTTTGTAATCCAGTAAGCATAACTCCATAACTATCGAATCCATATAACTTATTATTTATGGAAATAGTACCAGTAGCCATAATTCCATTAGTGTTAAGGTAGTATTTTTTACCACCAATTGTTTGGAAACCGCTAAGTCTAACTCCAGTAGAATCAAAATAGTATTTATTATAGTTAATATTAGCCCAACCAGTTTGCATAACACCATCATTATCGAAATAATAGGTATTGTTATTAATAGTTTGCCAACCAGTTTGCATAATACCGCTATCATCGAAGTAGTACTTTTTATTATCTAAAGTTAAGAAACCAGTTTGTCTTATACCACTTGAATTTAGATAGTATTTGTTTGAATTTACTGTAATCCATCCAGTTTGCAAAGCACCGTCAGCATCTAGATAGTAGTTCTTATTGTCAACGGTAATAAAACCAGTTAATTTATATCCTAAAGTAGGGCTGAAATAATAAGTTTTATTAGAAATTACGATCCATCCTGTGTTAGCATAACCGCTAGCATTAAAGTTATAAGTATGTCCATCTATAGTTTGTAAACCAGTAAGTAATATTCCCGCACTATTAAATCCATAAATATAACCACCAATATTTTGAACTCCAGTTTGCATAAAACCATCAGAGTTAAAATAATATCTGTTTGAATTAATTGTAATCCAACCAGTATTAGCACAACCATAATAATTAAAGTAATAAGTATGTCCACCTATAGTTTGTAAATCAGTAAGGGCGATACCATCACTACCAAGACCATAGACAGTATTACCTACTTTAACTATACCAGTTTGCATAATACCATTATCATTAAAGTAATAATAATGTCCATCTATAGATTGTGTACCTATAAGTGCATAACCATAATAATTAAAATAATACTTATCGGAGCCTATTATGTTCCAACCAATTTTAGCAGTACCAGTACTATTAAAGAAATAAATATTTCCGTCTAGTCTTTGTAAACCAGAAAGCATGACACCATTATCATCAAATCCATAGTAACTACCATTAATTGAAGTTGTACTAGTTTGCATAATACCATTACTATTAGGATTGAAGTAATAGGTTTTACCATTAATAGTCATAAATCCAGTTTGTCTAATTCCAGATGAATTCAAGTAATATTTGTAGGAATCAACAGTAATCCAACCAGTTTCCATAACCCCGTTATTATCGAAATAATAGGTATTATTATTGATAGTTGTAAAGCCAATACTCATATATCCATAGGAAGGATCTGAATAATACATCTTCCCTGAATAAGGTATCCATCCAGTTTTAGCAATACCATCAGAATTGAAATAGTAGTTTAATCCATTTATAGTATGCCAACCATATAGCATGCTTCCATCATTATCAAATCCATAATAAGTATTATTTATAGAAACAATGCCATTTGCCATAATGCCATTAGAATTAAAGTAATACTTCTTACCATTAATAGTTTGAAGACCAGTTTGTCTAATTCCATTTGAATCAAGATAGTATTGATATGAATTATATTTAATCCAACCAGTCTTTAGTGATCCGTCTTCGTCAAAGTAGTAAGTAGTGCCGTTAATGTTAATAAAACCGGTTTGCATATAAGCATAATAAGGATAGAAGTAATAAGTTTTTCCGAGGTAAGTATTCAAACCAGTTTTAGCAGTGCCATCAGAATTGAAATAATAAGTACTATCATTTATAATTTGCCATCCAGTAAGCATAACCCCGTCTTTACTAAATCCATAATAAGTTCCATTAATATTTTGTGCATCGGTTAGCATGACTCCATCAGAATTGAAATAGTATTTGTTTTTATCTATTACTTGGAAACCAGTTAACCTTATACCAGATTCATTAAGATAATAAGTTGAGTTACCTAGAGTAAGCCAGCCAGTTTTCATAGAATAATCATTACCAAAATAATAGACATTTTTGTCTATAGTAATAAATCCTCTTTCTAAATATCCATAATCTTTATTTAAGTAACAAAGCTTGCCTAAGTAGTTTATCCATCCTGTTTTTATAGTGCCATCTGTGTTGAAATAATAAGTATTACCATTAATTGTATGCCAACCGTATAACATTGAACCATCATTATCAAATCCATAATAAATATTATTTATAGACACAATACCAATTAGCATACGACCATAAGAATTAAAGTAGTATTTCTTTCCGTCAATAACTTGCAAACCAGTTAGACATATTCCAGAAGAGTTGGCATAGTACATAAAATTATCCCATTTAATCCATCCAGTTAGTGAAATACCATCATTACCAAATATATAATAATTATTATTAATATTTATGACTCCAGTTAGTTTATCATGAGAATAGTAATAAGTATTAAAGTAATATCTTTTACCTGATATTGTAACCAAACCACTTTGAGCGATACCACTAGAATTAAAATAATAGGTATATGATCCAATAGTTTGAAGGCCATAAAGCATAACACCATTATTATCAAATCCATAACAGTTACCATTAATATTTTGCATATCTTTTAGCATATTACAATTAGAATCAAAATAATATCTTTTACCATCTATTGTTTGAAATCCTGTTAACAATACACCATACGGATTTGAATAGTAAATATTAGAACCACAATTATTAGTAATCCATCCAGTTTGCATAACGCCTTTAATGTTAAAGTAATAATAATTATTAGTAATGTTTATTTGCCCAGTTTGCATTGTGGCATAATAAGGATCAAAGTAATATTTATTGTTTGATAGTGTAAGCCAGCCAGTTTGAGCAACTCCATTAGTGTTGAAGTAATAAGTACTTCCATTAATAGTTTGAAAACCATAAAGCATAATACCGTTAATATCAAAACCATAGCGATTACCATTAATAGTTTGCACACCGGTTAACATTATGCCATTAGTGTTGAAGTAATATCTTTTACCATCTATATTTTGTAATCCAGTTAATTTAGTGCCAGCTGAGTTTACGTAATAGTGGTAAGAACTATCTCTAATCCACCCAGTTGCTAATGTATTAGGACTATCACTAGCAGTTTTCATGATTCCATTAGTATAGAAATAGTAGTTAGTTCCGTTTATATTCAATGATCCTATTTGCATGCAACCATAAGTATCGAAGTAATATGTTTTTCCTAAATAAGTTATAAATCCAGTATTAGCAATACCATCAGAATTAAAATAATAAGTATTTCCATTAATACGTTGCCAACCTGTTAGCATTACACCAGAATTGTTAAATCCATAGTAATGTCCATTAATATTTTGTACACCAGTTTTTACACCATAATAATCAAAATAATATTTATTACCTTCAATTGTTTGCCATCCATTTAGTTTTATACCTGATTCATTAAAATAAGAACGGTAAGAACCATAATAATAGTAGCTAACCCAACCAGTTTGCATAGCACCATCATAGCCAAAATAATAAGAATTATTATTAATAGTTTGAAAACCACTATATGAATAAGGATTGAAGTAATAAGTTTTTCCTTGGTAAGTTACAAAATCTGTTTTTGCTGAACCATTAGAATTAAAATAATACATATGTCCATTAAAATATTGAAGACCAGTAACCATAATGCCCATGTTATTAAAGCCATAATAAGTATTATTAATAGAAAGCACACGGTTAGATTGCAGAGTACCGCTAGCATCAAAGTAATATCTATTGCCATTGATTGTTTGGAAACCAGTTACTGCTACACCATATACATCAAGGTAGTATTTTGTAGATCCATTAGTGACCCAGCCAGTTTGCATAGCACCATCGGTGCCGAAATAATAATATTTATTTCCAATATATTGATAACCATATAACATATTGCCATAGTTTTGATCAAAATAATAAGTCTTACCTAAATAAGTAAAAAATCCTTTTTGAGCTTTACCATCAGAATTAAAATAATAAGTATTACAGTATGAATATCCTGGGTCGTAAGCAATGGTTTGCCATCCAGTAAGCATAATACCATCTTTATTAAAACCATAGGTGTTTCCATTTACGGTAACTACAGTAGTACACATTTCACCATTAGAATTAAAGTAATACCTATTACCATCAATAGTTTGAAAACCAGTTAATCTAATACCAGTTGAATTAAGATAATAACGTGAGGAATTGACATTAATCCAACCAGTTTGCATAGAACCATCATTACCAAAATAATAATAATTATTGTCAACATATATAAACCCAGTTTGCATAATTCTATTAAAATAATAAGTATTGCCGAGATAAGTGACAAATCCTATTTGTGATTTACCAGTAGAATCAAAATAATATTTATAGCCGTTTATCATATGTAATCCAGTAAGGATATGACCGTTATTATCAAATCCGTAATAGTCATAATTTATATTAACTAGGCCAGTTTGCATAGTGCCAGAAGAATTAAAATAGTATTTTGTGCCATCAATAGTTTGCCATTCAGTAGCTGCAGCACCTGACTCTGTTAAATAGTAACGATAAGAACCGATATTAATCCATCCAGTTTGCATAACACCATTATTACTGAAATAATAATATTTGTTTCCAATATACTGATAGCCATATAACATATTTCCATAGTTTTGATCAAAATAGTATGTCTTCCCTAAATAAGTAAAGAACCCTTTTTGAGCTGTACCGTCAGGATTAAAATAATAAGTATTGCAGTATGAATATCCTGAGTCGTAAACAATGGCTTGCCATCCAGTTAACATAATACCATCTTTATTAAAACCATAGGTTTTACCACTGACTGTAACTGTATTGGTACACATTATACCATTGTAGTCAAAGTAATATTTATTACCATCAATAGTTTGGAAACCAGTTAATCTAATACCAGATTCATTAAGGTAATAACGTTGAGATCCAACATTAATCCAACCAGTAAGCATAATTCCATTATTATTAAAGTAATAATATTGGTCATTTATGTTTATAAATCCTCTTTCCATATATCCATAAGAAGGATTAAAGTAATAAGTCTTACCTCCATAGGTAATTAACCCAGTTTTAGCTAAACCATTATCATCAAAGTAATAGGTACGGTTATTAATGAATTGCCAACCAGTAAGCATAATTCCATTATCGTCAAATCCATAGTAATGGTTATTTATTGATATAGCACCAGTTTGCATACTGCCATTTACGTAATAGTAATATTTATTTTTGTTAAAAACCCAATAATAACACATGACACCATTGCCATCAAAGTAATAATCTTTACCATTAATAGTAACCCAACCAGTTTGGCGAACTCCGTTATTATCAAAGTAGTAAGTTTTTCCATCAATTGTTTGGAATCCAGTTTGCATAATGCCGTTATTGTCGAAGTAGTAGTATTTACCGTTTATGGATATAAGGCCAGTTTGTTTAATACCATTTATATTAAAGGAATATTTACCGTTATTAAGTATCCAGCTTTGAGTCATGATACCATTGAAATCAAAATAATAATCTCTTCCAGTAATAGTGATCCAGCCAGTTTGTCTAATACCTTCATTATCAAAATAATAAGTATTTACATTAATAGATTGAAGACCGGTTAGTAATTTACCATCAAGGCCAAATCCATAATAGGAGTTATACCAGTAACCATATCTATAGTATTGCATGGGAAGCAATCCTGTTTGCATGGTACCATCTGAATTAAAATAATATTTATCTCCATTAATAGTAACCCAACCAGTTTGGCGAATTCCATTAGAGTCAAAATAATATGTTTTGCCATTAATTGTTTGGAGGCCAGTTAGTAATTTACCATCAAGGTCAAAGTCGTAATAATAACCACTGATATTAACCAAACCAGTTTGCATAATGCCAGAAGCATCAAAATAATATTTATTGTTATTGTATGTAACAAATCCAGATTGACGAATCCCATTAGTATCAAAATAGTATGACTTTCCATCAACTGTCTGTAGTCCAGTCTGCATAACACCATTAATGTCAAAATAGTAGTATTTATTGTTAATTAGTAAAAGGCCAGTTTGTTTAACACCATTTATATAGAAGGAATATTTATTATCATTAACAGTCCAATTCTGAGTCATAACACCATTGCTATCAAAGAAGTAATCCTTGTCATTAATAGTAATCCAACCAGTTTGTCTAATACCATCACCATTAAAATAATAAGTAGTGTTATTAACAGATTGAAGTCCAGTTAATAATTTACCGTCAGTACCAAATCCATAGTAGTAACCACTAATAGAAACTAGTCCAGTTTGCATAACACCAGAAGCATTAAAATAATATTTACTGCTATTATAGGTAATCCAACCAGTTTGCATAATTCCATCAGAATTAAAATAATAATTATTACCATTAATAGAATTAAGTCCAGTTAGTAATTTACCATTAGTACCAAATCCATAGTAGTAACCACTAATAGAAACTAGCCCAGTTTGCATGATACCAGAAGTATTAAAATAATATTTATTGTTATTATAGGTAATAAAGCCAGTTTGCATAATTCCATCAGAATTAAAATAATAATTATTACCATCAATAGAATGGAGCCCAGTTAGTAATTTACCTTCAGTACTAAAACCATAATAATTACCGTTGATATTAGATAAGCCCATTTGCATAATACCAGAAGCATCGCAATAATATTTATCCTCATTATAAGTAATCCAACCAGTTTGCATAATTCCATCAGAATTAAAATAATATGTTTTTTTATTAATAGTTTGAAAACCAGTTTGCATAACATCATTAATGTAATAGTATTTTTTACCATCATTAGTAATCCATCCGTTTTTAATGTTGCTATTATCAGCAACAATATTATTAGAAGAATTCATTGATTTAGATGTATAGCTATTAGATTTTTCTATGTTTGATGAATTTAAGTTGTTGGAAACTGATTTGTTATCTACTGAATTTACTTCAGTTTTTGAAAAAGAATTAGTTGAATTGTAAGAACTTTTTTTTTCAATTGAGTTAGTTTGTTTTACATTTGATTCAACAGGTTTTGATAAATCTCCACTCTTTGAAGAGGTAAGTTGGTTAGCTGAATTGGTTTCAGTAGAATTAGATTCAGCTGATTTAATTATAGTATCATTAATAGGATTAGTACTTGATGAGTTAGGATAATTACTTATAGATGAGGTGTTTGGTGACGATTGAATATTAGTATTTGGTAGTGAACTAGTATTGCTATTTGCAGAGCAATTCACAGAATCTTTTGTTTTTGCAGTATTTTGTATGTCGTTAATAGGTATATTTGAGTTTTTGAATGAATAAGGTGACTGATTTAGATCATTTTTAAACATAAGTCCATTATAAACAGAGTCTTTTTTTTGTAAGTTTGTAAAGTTTTCTTCCAATTTGCTATACGCAAAAGTAGGAGTAGAAATAGAACCTGCTATATATATACCTGATAACAGTAATGTAATTTTATTTTTTACCATTTGCATCAACCCCTTTCGAGTTCTATTTTATTACATAATATACTAAAATATCAACAAGGCGTTAAAATTATTACATTTTACACAATTTTACTTAAGTAAATATTTTTTTTATATAACCATGAAATAAATGATTTTATAAATAGGTTAAAGTTAATGAAAAAGAAGATGCATATTTTGGAATGATATTACAAACGATTTAATTAATATGTAATTTTATGGGGATTTAGTGACATAAAAATAGAATTAAATCATTTAATTTACTATTATAGAATATTAATGAAATTAATGTTATAATTAATGTAGGAGGTGGGAATATGAGGAAGATTCAGAAGATATTGCTACTAGCGTCTATATCAGCAGCTACTAGTACATTTTTATTGGATAAGCCTACGTTAAAAGCATATGCAGTTGATGAATCTGCGTATAAAAATCAAATTACAAGTAATAATAAAATCAACATTTCTAAGGAAGAGACAACAAATGATAAAAAAATGGAGGGGGTGAATTTAAAAAAAGAGGAAGAGTTAGAATCTAAAAAAACTTCGTCTAATTCAAATGTAGGTGTTAATAAAGATAGTAAATCTTTAGCTATACAAAATAACTTGGCAGTTTCGAAAGCTATTAGTGTATCAGATGCAGTTAATAAAATAAATGCTGGCAATGGTGATATAGCAGAATATAGAGCATTGAGACTTACAAGGGTTAATAGGGATAACCTAAAGATCATAAATAAGGCTGTAATGGCTGAAAAAAGTGCACAAGGCAGAGACTTAACACTACCAGAAATTATGGATATAACATTACAAACTGGAGAAGGAATTCAAGAGGCATTTGAAAATATAAATAATGGAACTGGAACAGTTGATGATTATAAATTACTTGGAGCAGATTTTGTTAATGAAACAAATATAGATTCCGTAAATAAATATTTTAATGGAAAAGGGTATACTAACGTACTTAAGTTCCAAGATGTATCAAATAAGGCAGCAAGTGCTCTTAGACATATTAATGATGGAGAGGGTACGGAATCTGATTATAGCACGTTAGAGATAGGTAGTTATAATTCAATTTATAGCGATATTGTGAAAAAGTACATAAGTAAGGAAAAGGAAAGTAAAGGTAGAGATTTAACAATAGCAGAAATAGCAAGTGTAGTTAATACCACCATAGATAGAACTAAACAAGCTTTATATAATATGGATCAAGGAGTAGGTACTCTAGATGACTATAAATTTATTGGAGCTGATAATGTAGACGAACTGCATAGAGAAGATGTAAACAGTTTAGCAATGAATCAGAGATGGGGAGATGTAACTACAGCTCTTCAAGAAATAAATAATATATTAGGTTGGTTAAGTAATATTAACAATGGAGTAGGTGATGAACCTGACTATGGAAATACACATATTATAGATACGAATAAAGAATTTTTTGATTACGGTGTTGTTAATGCTGCAGTTCTCAAGAGAAAAGAAGCTAACAGTGGACAAGATTTAACAATAAATCAAATAAAAGAAGTTGTAGATAGTGTTAGAAAACTAACAAAATTTTATGAACGTGTAATAGCTGGACAAGCAACTGCAGAAGATTTTAAAGATGCAGGTTTTCCGGAAGTTGCTCAAGATGATGTTGCTACATTAAATGATATGCTTAAAGATGAGAGTTTAACATCATTGCAAGACAAGCTAAGGTCTATATTAGATTCGGTAAAAAACATTAATGCTGGAACAGGTAGTATTGATGATTACAACAATTTAAAAACAGATGCTGTTGATTTGTCAAAACTACAAGCTGTAAATGATGATATTTTAAAATTAAAAGCTGAAAAAGGTAGAGATTTGACTATAGCAGAAATAAGAGAATCAGTTAAGAAAACCATTGCAGCTTCTAAGGTTGTAAAAGGTGATGGTGAAGTCAAAGATTTCATTATAATAGGTATTAATGGTGTTACAGAAATAAATATACAGTTTATCAACGAAAAAATTAAAGAAAATGGTTCGATAACAATAATAAATATTAATATTGTAATTAAGCCAATAGTAGAATTATCTCAAGTATATGTAAGGATAGTATCTGGAGAAGGAACTCCAGAAGACTATAAAAAGTTAGGGATAAATAACGTTGATGAAAAGAACGTAATATATATAAATGCAGATTTAAAGAATAAAAAATATGCTAAAGTTCAAGACATACAAGTAAGAGTAGATAGTACTATAAGCAACATAGAGATAATAAATAAGATAAGTTCAGGTAATGCAATTATTGATGATTATATTAATATAGGTATTACAGATATTTATGAGGATATTTTGGTATATGTAAATGCAGATTTGAAAATCCAAAATTATAAATCTGTTGATGAAATAATTAGCAGAATACAAGCTAGAATAAGTAGCTATGAAGCATTGATGAGAATAAATTTAGGAGAGGCTATAACTGATGATTTTACTGCTTTAGGATTGACAGATATAACTGATGGTCTGCTTATATATGTAAGTACAGATTTGCAAAAGCAAAACTATAAAACTATTGATGAAGTAGTGAATAGAGTACAAGCTAAAATAAGTATTTATAAAGCATTGATGCAAATAAATTTAGGAAAAGCAACTGTTGCTGATTATAATGCTTTAGGTCTCTCACAAATAAATATTAATATACTTATATATGTAAATGCTGATTTACAAGGTAAGAAATTTGTAACGGTTGATGAAGTAAAAGCTCAAATTGAAAAAAATATTCAAATATACAAAGTATTATTAAAAATTAGTTCTGGAGAAGCTACTATAGAAGATTATAGGGCAATTGGAGTTAATGAGATAATTGATTACAATATTTCATACGTGAATATCAGAATAAAAAATGCAAATATATCCCAAGTTTCAGATGCTAAAATGGTTATTAACATAATAATTAATAATATGATATTTTCAAATGTAGGTGGTGTAATTACTGATTCAACAACAGGAAAACCACTACAAGGTGTTGAGATTAGATTTAGGATTGGAGCTAACAACACTACAGGGGACTATTTCACTAAAAATGGAGTTCCAGTTGTAGCAACAATAGATGCACAAGGAAAATATAGTATTCAATTGCCAGAAGGATGTTACACAGTAGAAATTAAGAAAGACGGATATGTTACTCAAAACTTTGTAATTACTTCAGATGGTAAAGCTAAGAATGTATTACAAAATATTCAACTAATAATGATTCAATATACTGTTAGTGGTGTAGTAAGGGATGCGGAAACAGGCAATCCTTTAGAAGGTGTAGCAATTAGATTTAGAGTTGGAGAAAATAATAAATCAGGAGATTACTATTTAGTTAATGGTACTGAAGTTGTAGTATACACAGATGCACAAGGGAAATATTCTGTTAGTTTAGCTGGTGGAACATATACAGCGGAAGCAAAAAAGGATGGAAATATTACTATATATAGTGTAATTATTTCAAGTGAGTCTGCTGAAAAGATGTTACAAGATATGGTATTATCTAAAACATTACCTGAAAACCAATATCGTGTAGTTCTATCTTGGGGAAGTAATCCTCATGATTTAGATTCATATTTTACTGGTAAAACAGGAGATGGGCAATCAATAAATGTATATTATCAGAATAAGACTGTTAAAGTAGGGGATACAGTTGTAACACTAGATAGAGATGATACTGATGGTAATGGTCCAGAAACAGTAACTTTTGTTGTTGATCAAAAAGGGAATTATACATATTCAGTATATGACTTAAGTGATAGTTCTACACCATCGTCAAATTTACTATCTTTATCAGGAGCTACAGTAAAAGTCTATAAAGGCAATCAAGAATTAAAAACATATGTAATTCCTACTAATGCCAGTGGAATTACATGGAATGTATTTAAAGTTGAAAATGGACAAATAGTTGATGTAAACACTATAACAAGTGATAAAAAGTAAGAAAAAAGATAATTAAATTATATACTTAAAATGATTAATAGATATAGGTGTAAACACACCTATATCTGTATTTATACTAAATTAATTAGGGGGGAAACATATGAATAATATTAAGAAAACTTTGCTGCTAGCATCAGTCTTAGCATTAAGTACAAAGATGTCTATAGATTTAGATATGATAAAAGCGCATGCAGCAGAAAATATTTCGGAAAGCAAAATTGAGGCTAAAGAAGAAAAACTACAAATAGAAAATAATGCAAGAGATAATGAAGTTCAGAAGGAAAAAAATATAAAAATAGACGATAATAAACTAGTAAAGAGTGGTACAGAGAGTGTTTTAGCCGTTGCAGCAGCAATTGATGAAGGAAAGTTAATCAATAGTATTAATGAAGGATCTGAAACTTTATCAGATTATAATTCATTGAAATTATATAAAGTAAGACCAGATAATATTAAGGTAATAGCACAAGCTATAAAAAATGCTAAGACAAATAAAGGGGCAAATTTAACAAAAGATGAAATTTCTAATACCATAACAAATGCTGTGCAAGATATTAGTGCTTCTCTTGATAGAATGGATAAAGGTAAAGCGACAGTTAACGACTATCAGCTATTGCTAATAACACAAGTAAACGATAGTAATTTAGAGGATGTTAATTATTGGTTGAAAGGGAAAAGATATCAATTGATAAGCAGAGTATCTGATATGGTAACAAAAATAGTTACTTCTGTTGCTAATATTAATAATGGAACTGAAAGTGGAAATGATTTTAATCAATTACAAATTTATAAAGCTAAAGATGAGTTAGTTCCATTTTTAAATAGAAATATACAAAGTGCAAAGGTAAATAAGGGAAGTGATCTAACTTCAAGAGAAATTGCTAAGGTAGTAGGAGATGCTTTAGATAAATTAAATCTAGCTTTCCAAAGAATTAATTTAGGACAAGCTACATTAGATGATTATCAATTTATTGGAGCTACAAATGTTAATGATGCCAACATATCAGATGTTAATGAATGGCTGAATGGTAAAGGCTGGAGTGAAATTGGTAATGTAGTTAATGAAATAAATTCAATTATAGAACCATTGAAAAAAATAAATAGTGGTAATGGTACAGTACCAGATTATGAAGCACTAAAGATATATGATGTAAATGATGATAACTTAGAAAATGTTAAGCCAATTGTAGCAGAAAAAAGACAAATCAAAGGAAAAGATTTAAGTATAGCAGAAATAATGGATGCAGTAAAAGAATCTGAAACAGTATGTAGTTTTTCTGATTTAATAAAAGCTGGAACAGCAAAGGTAAGTGATTATAATGATGCTAATTTAACTGGAGCTACAGAAAGTAATTTAGCCGACCTTAATGAATTGTTGAAAAATAGAAATTGCAGAACATTGAAAGAATTTCAAGATAATATAAATTCTATAATAAAATCATTAAAAAATATTAATGAAGGTACAGATACTATAGAGGATTATAGTAACTTAAATATTAGTGGAGTAACAGCTGACAATATAGGATTTATAAGAAATGATATAAAAAATGCAAGGGGTACTAGTGGAGATAACTTAAATAAATCAAAAATAGAAGAATCAGTTAAATCATCATTAAAGTGCCTTGCAGCAATGGATAAAATAAATGCTGGTAATGGAGCAATAGAAGATTATACTTTACTTGGAATAACAGGAGTTACAAATGATAACTTAACATTTGTAAATAATCAAGTAAAAGGAAGTAATTGCAAAACTATAGAAGAGCTTAAAGCTAAAGTAGCTGAAGCATTAAAATTATATGAATCATATAATAGAGCCAATAAAGGTGAAGGAACATATGAGGATTATATAAAAATAGGTATCAAAATAAAAATTGAAGAAGTAACATACTATAATGAGATATTCAAAGGTAAAAATTACTTTACCTATGAAGAGATGCAAATTGAAATTAAAGTATCAATAAGGGTAAGAACTGCTTATGAGCATATAAAGGATGGAATAGGAACTTTAGAAGATTTTAGGATTGCAAGATATACAGACGTAACAGAATACAATATTGATTTTATCAACAGATTAATAATTGAAGGTGGGGATTCAACTCCTGAAACTATTAAACAAATAATAACTAAAGTTAGCATTGATATAGAAATATTAATGAGATGGAGTAAAGGAGAAGTTACTGCTCAAGATGTTAAAGATTTAGGATTAGATATAGTTACAGAAAAAAATATTTCTTACATTATGGAAAGAGTAACAAAGGAGAAATTTTATAGTAAAACTGAATTAATACTTTCAATAAAAGCTATAATAAAGGAAAAAGAAATATATGAAAGAATTAATTTAGGTAAGGCTACTATAGAAGACTATCAATATATTAGAGTAACAGGAGTTACTACAACTAATATAAGCTCAATAAATGATTATGTTAAAAATGGAAATTTGATTACTAAAGAAACACTACAAGCAAAGATCGACATAGTTGTAGAACAAATCCAATCTATAACTCATACAGAAGTTGTTATTAACAGAATTGGTTTGGGACAGGCTGATGTTAGCGATTTTGAATTTATAGGCATAAGTATAGTAAATTCATTTAATATAGAATATGTAAATGAACATTTAAGAGTTGGAAAATATACAACAATTGAAGAGATAAAAGCAGCTGTTACTATGTTTGTAAGTCAATACAATTCTTATGAAGTTGTAAATAAGGGAGAAGCAACCGTAGATATATATACTTCATTAGGAATTACAGGTGTAACAGAAGCTAATATCGCATATATTAATTTAAATATTAAAGAAAGTAGATACTTTACAGTTGCTGAGATACAGGCTAAGGTAAATGTATTAATAAGCATATACCAATACTATGAAATTATAAATAAAGGAGAAGCAACTGTAGATATATATACTTCATTAGGGATTACAGGAGTTACAAGAGAAAACATATCATTTATTAATATTAATATTAAAGAAGGTAAATATTTTGAATTATCATCATTACAAAGTAATATAAAAATAATTGAAGAAAAGTATGAAGCTTATGTAAAAATAAGCCTTGGACAAGCAACTGTAGAAAATTATAAAAAGATAGGAATAATTGGAGTAACTAGCGAGAATATATCTTATATTAACTTAAACATTAATTTGAATAGTTGTTTTGAAACAACCATAGTTCAGGAGAGAATAAATGTACTTGTTAAAGAATACAATTCTTATATTAGAATTAGTCAAGGTAGCGCTGTTGTTGAAGATTATGAAGTTATAAAAGTAAAAGGTGTTACTAATGAGAATATCAAATATATAAATTGTGTCTTGAAAGGCACTAGCTTTACTGAAATAATTAAAGTACAAGCTAGAATAGATGAAGTAATTAAGATTTATGAAGAATTAGTTAGAATAAATTCAGGTACAGCAACTGTTGTTGATTATACAACTATTGGAGTTAGTGGAGTTACTATAGATAATCTAATCTTGATAAATAAAGATATGAAGGAAAAAGGTTATTTAAGCGTAAGCGAAATTAAAGAAAGAATTGAAGCAATATTTAGTATTGAAACTGTTCTAGGAAGAATTAATTCAGGAAAAGGAACTATAAGTGATTATGGTGAAGCAGGTGTAATAGGGGTAACCTCTGCAAACTTAGCTTATATAAATGTAAATATAAAAGGTAAGTTATTTGAGTCATTTAATGAAGTTAAGGCATCTGTAAAGGCAATCATAGCACAATATGAAATGAATATTAAGATTGAACAAATAGTGGAGAGAATTAATTTAGGTACAGCTACAGTTGAAGATTATAGATATATTGAAATTACAAGCGTAACTGAAGTAAATATCGATGCGATAAATGAGGATCTTAAGGGGAAAGATTTTAGTGATATAGTTGCTATTAAAGAGAGAGTAAATGTAGTAATAAAGATACAAGCTTCATTGGAAAGAGTTAATTTAGGGAAAGCCACATTAGAGGATTTTAGTATTTTAGGCATAACAGGGGTATATAAAGATATTTTAATATATGTAAATAGTGACTTAAAGGGATTGAATTATAAAAATATAGAAGATATTCAAAAGACAATTGATGTAAATCTAAGTGTATATGTATTCTTAAATAAGGTGAATTTAGGACAAGCAACAATAGGTGATTATAATTCATTAAAAATAACAGGTGTAGACATAAATGTATTAGTTTATATAAATGAAGATTTAAAAGGTAAAAACTATACAACAATTGCAGAAATACAAGAAAGAATAAATAGTAGACTAAATATTTATTTAGCAATACAAAAAATAAATGCTGGAAATGCAGTACTTGCTAATTACTCAGTATTAGGAATAACAGATGTTGATGCTAATATATTGGTTTATGTTAATGAGGATTTAAAAGGTAGAAATTGCAAAACAGTAGAAGAAATTCAGACAAGAATAGCTGCTCAATTAAATATTTATAGAGCATTACAAAAAATAAATGCTGGAGAAGCAGTACTTAATGATTATTCAATATTAGGTATAACTGGTTTAGATTCTAGCTTAATAGTTTATGTTAATGCTGACTTAAAGGGCAAAAATTATACTAATGCTGATGAGGTTAAAGTCAGAATTGAGCAAAATCTTAATGTATATAAAATTTTAAAGAACATTAATGAAGGAAATGCGACTTTAGAGGATTATAGTGAAATTGGTATCACGGAAGTTATTGATTTTAACTTATATTATGTAAATATAAGAATAAAAGGATCATCTTTAGTGACTTTAGCAGAAGTTGAAGAAAGAGTAAGAAGTATAATAGATTCAATTCAAATATCAACAGCTAGTGGAGTTCTTAAAGATGCATCAACTGGTAATGTTGTGGCAGGAGTAGCAATTAGATTTAAAATAGGTGATGGAACTACTGGAGGATATCTTTCAAAAGATGGAGTGGAAATTGTAGTATATACAGACGCTCAGGGAAGATATAGTGTTGAATTACCAGAAGGAAGCTATACAGCAGTAGCTCAAAAAGATGGTTATATTATTGAGAATTTCTCAATTGTAGCTAATGCTGCTAATGAAAATGTGCAACAAAATGCAGCTTTAGTACCAGTGAGAACTGATGAAAAATATAGTATAGTATTAACTTGGAATGAAAACCCAAGTGATTTGGATTCTCACCTTTCAGGAACAACAGCTAATGGATCAACATTCCATGTAAATTATTCTAATACCTCAGTTAGTGAGAATGGGAAAGTGGTTGCAAGTTTAGATGTAGATGATAGAACTAGTTATGGACCAGAAACAATTACAGTTGCAGTAGATTCAAAGGGATCATATAAGTACTCAGTTTTTGATTATTCAGATAAATCAAATTCATCTTCAAGTATATTATCAAATTCAGGAGCTAAGGTAAGTGTTTATAAAGGTAACACACTAGTGAAAACTTATGTTATAGCTACAAATAAGGTTGGAGATATATGGAATGTATTTGAAATTAAAAATGGAGAAATTGTAGATGTTAATACTATAACTTATAGTACTGTAGCAGATTAATTTATAGTTTAATTTGTGATAATGAAAGAGGCCTGCATGGTTTTGCAGGTCTTTTTCAAATAAAAAAAGAATGACTTGATCAAAGGGAGATAAGTCATTCAAAATATATTTCATTATCTATTTTAGGGGATAAATAATGCTTTTGTTACTTTACATTATTTATTATAAAATTGTAGTGTGTCAATAGTATGACAAATTTAATAAAATATAAATTTTTTGCGAACATATTGTAACTAAATTCAATATATAAATTTATATTGGTGAAAAAACTTGGAATTAACCAGAACATATATAAAGATATATATTTATTAAATAATTTTAAAATTAACATATTATTAAAACTGTCCTCATACATATATATAAATAAATATTAAGTAAACTTATTGAAGTTTATGATAAGTAAAGTTTATGGATGTAAGGGTGGGGAGTATGGAAAAATTAATGACATTAGTTAATATGTTTAATAGTTTAAGCACAGATATGAAAATGTTTATTGCGGTAATAGTAGTTGCGGGAATATTATCAAAATTAAGTACTGAGCCAAATAGATAAAATAATTAATAAAAAAAGCTATTGTAAATATAGATATTCTATTTTAAGATAGCTTTTTTTATATTTAATTAGAGTTTATTTATTTTTGAGTTCTATTTTTGAGTTTTTTCTTAGTTGCAAAAACAATGCAGGTAGCTAAAGTTAATATGGATACTGAAGTAATAAAAATGATAGGAGTGCTATCACTAGTTTGTGAAATATTATTTTTTGTATTACTGTTTGTATTAGTAGTTGAAGTTTCGTTGTTATTGCTATTTGCATCTTCGTTTGTATATTGCTTTGTATCTGTATTTGACTGAGTTGCATTTTTGCTTGCTACTATGTTTATATTTTGTACAACTGTTTGATTTGTATCTTCAATAGTTCCATTTACAGTAGCTTGTCCTAATTTAGAGGTGTTTATAGTATCCCATATTACTGAAACAGGTTTCTTACTTCCATTATTAAAGGTTGCAAGTATATTTTGAGGTAATGTATAATTATCACCTTGAGTAATATCTATTGAATCAGCAAGAGTCAAGCTTGTTACTCTATTATTAGGAGTATAGATATTAGGTTTTGCAGGAGTTTTCATTCCTGTTCCCAAGAAATAACTTGTGTGTGGTGGTTGGTTATAACCAACATTTTGCCATGCAACATCTAATCTATAAATAGGATCGTGCATCAATGTGTCAAGACGATAATCAGTAACATCTGTCGTAGAATATATACGAAGCTCCTTGTTATCTGCAGTTCTCCAAACAACCTCTTCTCTCCAGTCACCTAGTATATCAGCTTGCAAAACAGGAGTAGCTTTTGTAGTGTTATTAGAAGCACAACCTGTAGCATCTACAATTGTATTCATTTTACTGTTTTCATAATCCCACTTATAAATTTTTGTATCATCTAAAAGTTCACGAGATAAGTCTCCATCCCACCATGTAGCAAAATTCATAGCACTAGGCTCATGTGCAGCATCAGCAATTTTTTCGCCTTTTATGGAATAGAGCCCAACTTGTTTAGCAGCCCATACTTCTTCTCCAGGGTAACGTGGATCTATATCAGCAGAAATACCACGTCCGCAATCTCCTTGTGCAACCTTAACTCCCCAAAGAATCTCACCAGTTTTTGCATCGCGGACATCGGCGTTGTATTTACATGTTTTTTCTTCATGAACTTGGAAAACTTCAAGCCCAGGTCTAGTAGGATCTAAATCGCCAACATGGAGAGCATCACCATGGGAAAGACCAGTTTGGTATAAGCCTTTACCATTATCATCTATTGTAGCTGAACCAAATATGATTTCATCTTTATTATCATTATCTACATCAGCAACAGCAAAATTGTGGTTACCTCTACCTTGGTAATCGCTATTTTGATTTTTATCAGCAACAAAATTCCAACGAGGAACTAATTTGTCATTTTTAAAGTCATAAGCAGAGATAGCAGTTTTTACGTAGTAACCTCTAGACATAATTATACTTGGGTGAACCCCATCTAAATAAGCAACACCAGCTAGAAATCTATCTACACGATTACCATAACTATCACCCCAGTCAGACACATTTCCACGTTCAGGGGCAAAAGGAATATTTGACATAATAGATCCTGTTTGTCCATTAAATATAGTTAAATATTCATTTCCGCTTAGAATATAACCTTTATCAGTTCTGTAGTCAGCATTTTTATCACCTATGACATTTCCAATCCCATCTACAGTTCCATCAGAAGTTCTAAATGCAACTTCTGCCTTTCCATCGCCATTAAAATCGTATGCCAAAAATTGAGTATAATGTGCACCAGCTCTAACGTTTTTACCTAAATCAATTCTCCAAAGACGAGTTCCGTCTTGCTTATATGCATCTATATACACATTGCCAGTATAGCCAGATTGAGAGTTATCCTTAGCATTTGTTGGATTCCATTTAACAATATATTCATATTGTCCATCTCCATCTAAATCAGCAACACTACCATCATTGGCATCATAGGTATAGTTAGCATCAGGACTTGTTCCAGCTTCTGGGATAGTTCCTCCTTCAGGAGCTTTAATTGAAATAGATATGTAAGGCGTGGTTGAAGGCTCTACATAATCAGTAGCAGCTAATTCAACACCATTGACAATAGGTCTAATAAAATATCTAGCGCTTCCATCAGCACCAGAATCTAGGTAGTTTGTGCTATTTGTAATAGGTTTAGAGTTGATTTTAATACCTTCTCTATAAATGTTAAATGAGATATTTGGATTATCTGTTCCTAGTTGACGCCATCCAATATATACACCGTCTTTAACTTTTGTGGCAATAAGTCCACGGTCTAAGTATTCCATTTGTCTTGCCCCAATAGGAATTGTAGATAAAACAGTTGCAGCATTTACTTTCTCTCCAATTGGTATAAAACCAGTTAGGGAAGATGAGATAACAAAAGCAGAGATAAAAAGAGAAATAATTTTTAATTTATGCATTTATAATACACACTCCTTAGAAAATATTATTTGGTAATCGTTCACTAAAAACGGCGATTATATATGTATTTATTTTGAAATCTTTTTGTTTTTATATGAAGTTAAATATAAAATTAAAGCCATTAATGAAGAAGTTACAAGAAAAGTTATTGGATTATTATCACTAGTTTTTGTAGTGGTGGAAGGTTCTTTATTGAGAATTTCAGAAGACTTGTTCATTTTGTTAGTGCTTTTTACTGCAATGCTATCAGCATTAATTTCTGCATTGGTCTTTTCAGATTTTAATAATATATTTACAGTTTCTGTAACGATTTGATTGGTTTCTTCTATAACTCCAGTAATTGAAGTAGTTCCAGGGTTTGAAGTATCTATGCTGTTCTAAGAAATGGTAACTTCATGATCAAAACCATTGTTAAATGTTCCAACAATTTTTTGTGGTAAATTAATTTTCTCGTTTTTATTTACATTTATTGAATCTGGTAAATTTAAGCGTGTAACTTTATTACCAATAGTATATATGTTTGATTTAGGTGGAGTTTTCATACCATTACCTAAAAAATAGCTAGTATGTGGAGGTTGGTTATAGCCAACATTCTGCCAAGCAACACCTAACCTATATACAGAGTCATGCATTAAGGTATCAAAACGATAGTTGGTGACATCTGTAGTTGAGTAAATTCGAAGTTCTTTGTTATCTTCAGTTCTCCAAATAATCTCTTCTCTCCAATCACCCAAAATATCAGCTTGAAGTACAGGATTAGCTTTAGTCGAGTTATTTGATGCACAGCCAGTAGCATCTAAAATTGTATTCATTTTTCCATTTTCATAATCCCATTTATAAATTTTAATTCCGTCTACAAGTTCACGAGATAAATCTCCGTCCCACCATCCGGCAAAATTCATAGAAGTAGGCGCATGTGTAGCATCAGCAATTTTTTCACCTTTTATGGAATAGAGTCCAACTTGTTTGGCAGCCCAAACTTCTTCACCTGGATAACGAGGATCAATATCTGCGGCAACTCCACGTCCACAGTCACCATTTGCAACTTTCACGCCCCAAAGAACTTTACCAGTTTTTGCATCACGAACATCGGCATTGTATTTACAGCTTTTTTCTTCATGAACTTGAAAAACTTCGTAACCATCTCTGTTAGGATCCAAATCGCCAGCATGAAGAGCATCACCATGTGAAAGACCTGTTTGATATAATCCTTTACCGCTGTCATCTATCGCACAGGAACTGTATACGATTTCATCTTTACTGTCATTATCTACATCAAGAATGCTTAAATTATGATTTCCTTTACCTCTATAATCACTGTTAAGATTTTCATCAGCTACAAAATTCCAACGTGGGACCAACTTGCCATCTTTAAAGTCATATGAACTAAGACAAGTTTTAACATAATATCCTCTTGACATAACTATGCTTGGATGAATTCCATCTAAATAAGCAACAGCAGCTAAAAATCTATCTGCACGATTACCGTAGTTATCTCCCCAGTCTGATATATTCCCACGTTCAGGTACAAAAGGAATAGTAGACATAGAAACTCCGTTTTCTCCATTAAATATAGTTAGGTATTCTGGGCCACTCAATATAGAACCTTTATCAGTTCTGTAATCAGCATTTTTATCGCCAATAACATTACCAGTTCCATCTATAGTACCATCAGCAGTTCTAAGAACAACTTCAGCCTTTCCATCCCCATCGAAATCATATACTAGAAATGGAGAGTAATGTGCACCAGATGCTATGTTTTTACCAAGGTGTATGCGCCATAATAAAGTTCCATCAAATTTATATGCATCTAGTATAGTTTCACCTGTAAATCCAGGTACATTATCTCTAGAATTTGAAGGCATCCATTTTACTATATACTCATATTTTCCATCACCATCCAGATCTCCAACACTACCATCATTTGCACTGTATGTATATTTGATTCCATCTGGAGTTGTTCCACCTTCAGGGACTTGAAGAGGTATAGATAAATATGAATTTGATGAAGGTGTTATTGATTCACTAGCATTAAGTTCTATACCATTAACAATAGGTTTAACATAGTAGCTTGAATTAAGAGTTCCATAATTATCTAAATAGTTTGTGCTATTTGTGATAGGTTCTGAATTGATTTTAGTGCCTTCTCTGTATATATTGAATGATATATTAGGAGCATCTGTCCCTAGAAGACGCCATCCAATATATACGCCATCATTAACTTTTGTAGCAATAAGACCACGATCTAAGTATTCCATTTGTCTTGCAGTTTTGGATACATTTGAAGAAATTGTAGTAGCGTTTGCTTTTGTTTCATTCGGAATGAATGAAGTAAGAGAAGCAGAGATAACAAAAGCAGAAATAAATAAAGAAGTAATTTTCAATTTTTTCATTGTAAAAACACACCCCTTAATAGTATTTTTTAGTAATGGTTTATCAAGAAAATATATACCCCAGTTTCTTGAATATTTTCTATATGCAAAATTTTGATTACAAAGACATTATAACACAAATAAAGATTAATGCTAGATATTATGGTAAAGCTTTATTTGTTTTCCACAAAAAAGTGAAAAAACAAAGAATTAATGTTGGTTGAAGTTGCTTTTTAATGTTTGTAAAATATACTAAAAAATATATATTTGTATTGACAGGATATATTTAATGGAATATACTAGAAAACGAATAATAAATAAAAATATAGATTATAGAAATTCGAAAGGAGGTAGGATTATGTTTTTAATGGACAAACAAATAATGAGATTTATGAATCAATTTACAGTTTCAAGATTAGTACAATTTTTCAATAGCCCTACCTCTATAGTGAAGTTAAGAGAAAAATAGCTTTGCTATAATTATGCTTTGTATTTACAAGGTTATGGGCTATTGCCTATGACCTTTTTTATTATGTTAATTTCAATTTTAGATAGATTTTAATTGTAATTTTTAAGGTCATGGGATATCCATGGCCTTTTTTCTATGGGCTATGGAAATAAACAATTAGGAGGGGCGAGATGAAGAGAATATTAAGGTATATTTCAAAGTACAAAACATGGGTAGTAATAGGTAGTTTTGCAATGTTAGGAGTTATAGGTTTAGATTTATGTGTGCCTTTTCTTCAAAAAGAATTTTTAGACAGGGGGATTACTGGAGGAGATACTTCTGTAGTCATACCTATCATCTTAATGCTGCTTGGAATAACAATATTTAAGGCGATTCTTGGATATATTAAAGAATATCTTTATGATATTACAAGTAGTGAAGTACATGAGGAAGTAAAAGACGATCTATTTAATCATATACAATCATTAGAATTTAAGTATTTTGATGATATGAATACTGGAGAGTTAATGTCAAGGATTGGTGAGGATGCAGAAACAATATGGGAAACTATAGGGTTTGGACTAAGATTATTTGTAGAAAATATATTATATTTTATACTTTCAACAGCAATTTTATTCTATCTTAATTGGAAGCTTGCATTGGCTTGTGTCGTAATTATGATTCCAATTGGTTTTATAGGTATGAAACTTGAAAATAAGTTTGGTAAAAGTTATGAAAAGATAAGTGATAAAACAGCAGAGATAAATACATCAGCTCAAGAGAATATTTCTGGAGTTAGATTAGTAAAGGCATTTACAAGAGAAAAGTATGAAATCAAAAAGTTTATGAAATTGAATAATGACTATTATGATTTAAATATGGAACAAGCTGATATTATAGGAAGATACTTTCCACCAATTGAATTTTTAACGAATATTTCTTTAGTGGTAATGATAGTTTTAGGTGGATATTTTGTATTAGACGAGGAAGTTACATTAGGTGTGTTAATGGCATTTAGTAGTTATATATGGAATTTAATATGGCCTATGAGAATGCTTGGAGATTTAATCAATCTTATTTCAAGGACAGCAGCTTCAGCTAAAAAGATTTTTAACATTATGGATAGAGAAACTGAAGTTAAAAGTAAGGAAGATGGATATTCTCCAGAAGAAGTTAATGGAGATATTGAATTTAGAAATGTTAATTTTAGGTATAAAGATGAAGAAGTGCTAAAGAATATAAACTTGAAAATACCAGCAGGTAGTACAGTGGCTGTTATGGGAGCTACAGGATCAGGGAAATCTTCTCTTCTTAGTTTGATAGGAAGACATTATGATGTTTCAACTGGTGAAGTGCTTGTAGATGGAGTTAATGTTAAGGATTATGATTTAAATAAACTAAGAAAAAATATGAGTATAGTACCTCAAGATACATTCTTGTTTTCAGATACTATCATGAGCAATATAAAATTTAGTAATGGAAGAGCAGATTACGATGAAGTAGTTAATGCTTGTAGAACAGCTTGTTGTCTTGAATTTATTGATTCATTAGATGAGGGATTTGATACAGAAATAGGAGAAAGAGGATTAGGGCTTTCAGGAGGGCAAAAACAGAGATTATCAATTGCTAGAGCTTTACTTAGACATGCACCAATATTAGTATTAGATGATGCGACTTCAGCGCTTGATATGGAAACGGAACATGAATTATTAGCGAATTTAAATAATAGAAAAAAATCTGCTACAACATTTATTATAGCTCATAGAATTTCAGCAGTTAAAAATGCAGATATAATTATCTACTTTGAAAATGGTGAAATAAAAGAACTAGGAAACCATGATGAGTTGCTTAAGAAAAGAGGAGCTTATTATGATATCTATTCTGAGCAATTTAAAGACTTTGATTCTCTAGAGAAAGAGGTGATATAATGGCTCGAAATACTATAAGAAAAGATGAGAATACAACTAGAAGAAGTAAAAAAGAACTTATATTAAGATTATCAGTTTATTTAAAACCATATAAGAAAGAATCTGTTATAGTAATAGGTCTTATGCTTTTTGTAATGCTTTGTAGTGTTTTAAACCCTTATCTTTTAAAAATAGCAATAGATGATAAGGTTGCAAACCATGATGTAATGGGACTTTTGGAAATAGGTGGAGTTTTATTGGTTTTAAATTTAGTTGCATGGGCAGTATCTATTATTAGATGGAAAAAGATTTATTCAATCAACAATAATATACTTTTAAATATAAGGCGTGAACTATATACACATATTCAAGATCTTTCCTTTGATTTTTTTGATAGTAGACCTGTAGGAAAGATATTAGCGAGGGTGGTTGGAGATGTTAATGCATTAAAGAATTTATTTAACCAAAGTATTCAACTATTAATACCACAACTATTAAATTTAGCATTACTTTCAATCGCTATGTTAATGCTTAATGTTAAACTTGCATTAGTTTGTATTGCGCTTCTTCCTATACTTGCAATAGCTATGTTTTGCATTGAAATTTTTTCGAGAAGAAGATGGGAAATATACAGAAAGAAAAGATCAAATCTAAATGCTTTTACTCATGAAGAATTTTCAGGAGTTAAAGTTGTTCAATCTTTTGCTAAGGAAAAAGATACAAATGATGAATTTAAACATTTTGTTAAAAACTTAAAAAAATCTTGGAATTCTGCAGTAAGGTTAAATGATATGTTTTGGCCTTTAGTAGAATTGTCAGCTGGAATAGCAACTGTAATAGTATTTTCAGTTGGATATAAGTTAGTCATTAGTGGAGAGATAGCTATAGGTACTTTAATTGCATTTTCTATGTATGCAGGAATGTTCTGGAGACCTATAATGAACCTTTCAAGCTTTTATAATACGTTAGTAACAAATCTTTCAGCGGCTGATAGAATCTTTGATATTTTAGATGTAAAGCCTGATATAAAAGATGCTGAAGATGCAGAGGAAATGGACAAAATTAATGGGAAAGTTGAATTTAAAAATGTTGGTTTTGCCTATGAAGAAGGTGCTGATGTATTAAGAGATGTTAATTTTAATGTTGAACCAGGAGAAAGAGTAGCTTTAGTAGGAGCTACGGGAGCAGGAAAATCAACTATAGTTTCATTATTAAGTAGATTTTATGATGTTACTAGTGGAGAAATATTAGTGGATGGCAAGGATATTAGAAAAGTAAAACTAGAATCCTTTAGAAATCAAATGGGAATAATGCTTCAAGATACATTCTTATTTTCCACAACTATAATGGAGAATATAAGATATGGTAGATTAGATGCTACTGATGAAGAGGTAATTGCAGCTGCAAAGGCTGTTGATGCACATGAATTTATTATAAAACTTGAAAAAGGATATGATACAGAAGTTAATGAAAGAGGATCAAGATTATCTCTTGGTCAAAGACAATTAGTATCTTTTGCAAGGGCTCTTTTAGCTAATCCTAGGATACTTATATTAGATGAGGCAACGTCTAATATAGACACACAGACAGAAAGATTGGTTCAAAGAGGAATAGAAAAATTGCTTCAAGGCAGAACTTCTTTTGTTATAGCACATAGACTCTCTACTATAAGGGATTGTGATAAGATTATGGTGGTTGAAGGTGGAAGAATCATTGAATCAGGAAATCACGATGAGCTTATTACTAAGAGAAAAGCTTATTATGGATTATATTCAGCTCAGTATGAATTTTTAAATGAGGGAGCTTAATAAGTGGGTAAGGTATAACTTTGGCAGTTTGCTATGATTAATGAAATTCTCCATGGTGTAGAAATACATTGTGGAGATTTTTTGTTTATCTAACTCACAATTAATAGAGAAATGTAAAAGTAAATTGATTTGTAGTGTATTGGTAAATGGTGAGGTAATCAGTATATGGTGATTTGTATTTTCGTTGAATGTTAATTGTTAATAATATATAATTTAAATTAGACTTATATTATGATAATATAGGTGTCTATCAGAATTTGTAGAGGATGGTTAGATATGGAAAGGACTACTTTTAATCCAAGAGATATTATATTTTCATTAGATATAGGAACACGTTCTATTATTGGAACGGTAGGCGTTGTAAGAGATAAAAAATTCGAAGTAATATGTGAAAAATATCAAGAACACGAAGAAAGAGCAATGGTTGATGGTCAAATTCATGATATAAACCTAGTAGCTCAAGTTGTTGATAATATTAAGAAGAAACTAGAAAAAGAGTTAGAGATAAAATTAGAAGAAGTTTCAATAGCGGCTGCAGGTAGGTTTTTAAGGACTTGTGAAGCTAAAGCAAATCTTGAATTAAATGAAAATGAAGAAATAGATAAAGATATAGTTAGAACAATTGAACTTAGTGCAGTAAAAGAAGCTGAAAGTGAAGTGAATAAAAATACAGCTGGAAAACTTTATTGTGTGGGATATTCTATAAAGGAGTATTATTTAAACTCATATGTAATATCAAACCTTTTAGGACATAAGGGAGAAGAAGCAGGCGTAGACGTTATAGCTACATTTTTACCAAGATCAGTAATAGATTCATTATATACTGTAATGAATAAAGTTGGACTAAGAGTTATGAACCTAACGTTAGAACCAATTGCAGCTATAGAAGCAGCGGTACCTAAAAACTTAAGGTTATTAAATATAGCTTTAGTTGATATCGGTGCAGGAACTTCAGATATAGCTATAAGTTCAAAGGAAACTATAAGTTCATATGCTATGGTTCCAATGGCAGGTGATGAAGTTACAGAAGTAATAGCTCAAGAATATTTAGTTGATTTTAATACTGCTGAGGGAATAAAGAGAAAGATTGCTGTAGAAAAAGAAGTTTCATATATTGATGTATTAGGTCTAGAAAATACAATTCTTTCAGAAAGCGTTATGAAGCTTATTAACCCAGTTGTAAACAAGTTAGCAGAAGCTATATCAAGTAAAATATTAGAGACTAATGGAGAAAAGTCGCCATCTGCGGTATTTTTAGTTGGGGGAGGAGCTCATACTCCAGGTCTTTTAGAAGGAATTGCAGAGAAGTTAAATATTCCTACCCAAAGAATAGCTATAAAGGATAGGAATGCTGTGCCAGAATGCGTAGCTGATAATGGATTGGGATCAGCAGGTGTTACAGTTCTTGGGATAGCGTTAAGTGCTATAAGAAGTCTTGGAAATGATTTTATTGATGTAAGTTTAAATGGAGAACCAGTAAGTTTATTTAATTCTCATAAACATACAGTTATGGATGTACTTTTGCAAGCTGGTGTTAATCCTTCCTTATTAATAGGTAAAACTGGGAAAAATGTAAGATTTGTTGTCAATGGAAAGAAGAGATTAGCTTTCGGAGGTATGGGTGTAAATGCAGTTATTAAAATAAATAATAAGATTGCAGATATAGAAAGTGAAATCAATGCAGGTGATGATATTTGTGTAGTTTATGCTCAAAATGGAAAAGATGCAGAGGCTAAGGTAAGTGAATTTATTAGCAATATAAATTCTATATCTATTTTTATTGATGATAAAATAGTAAATTTAGAGCCTGTATGTCTAATAAACGGTGAAAGAAAAGATATCTCTGAAATTATAAAAAATGAAGATGAGGTTAAGGTGTTTTTGCCTAACAAATTAGAGGATTTTAAAAAGTATGTGTTAAAAAATAAAATTAAACTATATATAAATGATGAAGAATTAAATGAAGATTTTATACTAGAAGAAGGAAATAAACTATATACTAAGTATGAAGATAAAGAAGAGGAGGTTGCTACTGAATCGGAAGTTATTTATGAATTTAAAGTACCTAAAGAAACAAAGGAAAAGAATCCTATTAGCGTGATTGTTAATAAAGAAGAAGTAAAATTGAGTGGAAAAGAGTCATATATATTTGTAGATGTATTTACTCATATTAATTTTGACTTAACAATACCTAAAGGAAATATTAATTTACTTTTAAATGGAAAACAAGCAGGATACACAGATGTACTAGTTGAAGGTGACGAAGTAGAAATATTTTGGGAATAATTTATATAATTAGGAGGCAAGTTATTTGATTAATTTTTTAAATGAAGCAAATAATATCAAAGACGAACTTGTTACTATTAGAAGAGATATTCATATGCATCCTGAGTTAGGGTTTGAAGAAGAGAGAACTTCTAAGATGATAAAGAAGTTTTTATCTAATGAAAAGATTCCTTTTATATCGGTTGCAGGTACTGGAGTTTGTGCAGTTATAGAAGGTGAGAAGGTTGGAGATAATAATAAAACTATAGCACTTAGAGCTGATATGGATGCATTGCCAATTCAAGATAAAAAGGGAGTAGTCTATAGTTCTAAGGTTTCAGGAAAAATGCATGCTTGTGGACATGATGCACATACAACGATATTACTTGGGGCAGCAAAGATTTTAAATAAATACAAAAAGAAGTTCTCAGGAAATGTAAAACTTTTATTTGAACCTGCAGAGGAAACTACAGGAGGCGCACCTATTATGATTAAAGAAGGTGTTTTGGATAACCCTAATGTTGATTGTTTAGTAGGGCTGCATGTTACAGAGGATTTAGATTGTGGAAAAATAAGAGTGAAAAATGGAGTAGTTCATGCAGCATCTAATCCATTTATAGTAAATATAATTGGAAGTGGCGGACATGGAGCTTCGCCACATATTACAGTAGATCCAATAGTTATAGCATCGACAATAATATTAAATCTTCAAACTTTAGTAAGTAGAGAAATATCTCCATTAAACCCATCAGTAATAACTGTTGGAAGTATTCATGGAGGAAGTGCTCAAAATGTAATTCCAGAAGAGGTAGTTATGACTGGAATTATTAGAACTCTTACAAAAGAAGATAGAGAGTATATGGTTAAAAGATTTAAAGAGTTAATAGATAATGTATGCAAGGGTTTTAGAGCTCATGCAGAAATAATGATAGAAGAAAGCTATCCATGTTTATATAATGATGAAAAAGTATTAGATAGAGTAAGAAAGGCAGCTAAGGATATTTTAGGTGAAGACAATTTAGTAGAGCAAAAAAATCCAAGTATGGGAGTTGAAAGCTTTGCTTATTTTGCAAATGAAAGACCAGCAGCCTTTTATTTTTTAGGAACTAAAAATGTTGTTAAAAAGACAGACAAACCAGCTCATAGCAGTCTTTTTGACATAGATGAAGATGCATTATCCTTAGGTGTAGCACTTCAATGTGACATTGCGTACAAATATTTGACAACAATGTGATTTAATATTACTCTAATATAATGAGGATTTATAAACAGAAGGATAAGACTAGGAGTTGATTATACTTTGAAAATAGAAATAGGATCAAATGAAGCAGGACAAAGATTAGATAAATTTCTAAGAAAGCTTCTTAAGGATGTGCCATTAAGTGCAATATTTAAAGCTTTAAGAAAAGGTGATGTAAGAGTTAATGGTAAAAAAGAAAAAGAAAAATATTCACTACAAGAAAATGATGTAGTAGAAATACGATATATAAAAACAAAGAAGGAAACTAAGGAAAACTTTATTAAGGTTGACTCAAGTGGATTAAAGATTACATATGAAGACGATAATTTACTTATAGTAGAAAAGTGGCCAGGAGTATTAGTTCATCCAGATAGTAGTAAAAAAGAAGCAACACTAACAGATTATGTTCTTTCATATTTAAATGCTAAGGGAGATTATGTTCCTGAAAATGAGATAACTTTTACTCCAGCACCATGCAATAGGCTTGATAGAAATACGTCAGGTATAGTTATTTTTGGGAAAAATTTCGAAGCTTTAAGAGTTTTAAATGAAGCAATTAGAGAAGGAGAAGTTGAAAAATATTATAATACCTTGGTTAAAGGTAGAGTAAAAGATGGATTATATAAAGGATACATATTAAAAAATGAAGAATCAAATATTTCTAGAATATTTGAAAAGAAGGTTCCAAATTCAAAAGAAATTGCTATGGAAGTTAAGAATATTCAAAGTAATGGGCTTATATCTTTCTTAGAAATACATTTAATTACAGGAAGGAGCCACCAGATAAGAGCTCATTTGTCTCACTTAGGAAATCCACTTATTGGTGATACAAAATATGGAGATAATAAATTAAATTCATCTTTTAGAAATAAATTTGGATTAGATTATCAATACCTTTATGCGTATAAGCTTATATTTAGAGAAGTAGGCGGTAAATTAAACTACTTAAAGAATAAAACTATTGCGGAATCATTACCTCCTATATTTAAAAAGATAAAACAGGATGTTTTTAAATTTTAATTAGAGAGATAGGAGATTAGTATGAACGAAAAAGCTTCAGCGGCTAAAGGGATGTTTATTCTTTCTTTTGCTGGAATTATTGCAAAGGTAATGTCTGTATTTTATACACCGTTTTTAGTATCAATACTTGGACCTGTAGGATATGGAGCGTATGCAAAGACAACAGAAGTGTTTTTATTTGTATATGCATTAAGTTGTATGGGAGCACAACCAGCAGTAGCTAAGGTTGTAGCAGAATATACGGCTTTACAAAATCCTAAGGGCGCTGTAAAAGTACTTAAGGTTGCAAGTAGGTTCTATGCAGTACTTGGAGCTATACTTGGAGTGGCTATGATATTCTCAGCAGGGATGCTAAGTGTTGTGGCAAAATCCCCTCAGTCTAAAATTGGAATAATGGCACTAGGCCCTTGTATATTAATTACTTCTTTACTTGCTGTTTTTAGAGGGTTTATGCAAGGAAAGAATGATATGACTCCAATAGCTGTATCTCAAATTTTTGAACAATTTTTGAATGTGTTTATTAGCTTGTTATGTGCATTTATATTAGTTCAAAGCAGTATAGAATTGGGTAATGCAGGAGCACAAATAGGTACGTCAGTTGGAGCTTTATTTGCATGTTTTTATGTAATTTATTGTTATGATAAGAAAGGGTATAAGGAAGAAGCTTTAGAAAGTAGAATTCCAAATAGGAAAATTAGAAATAGAAGAATTTTATCTAAGGTAATAAAATATTCTATTCCAATTACACTTAGTGCAGGCCTTCAAAATTTTGGAGGAGTAGTGGATATGCTTAATGTATCTTCTAGATTAGGTGTTGCTGGTTTTACAGAAGAGGGAGCTAATATTTTATATGGACAGTTAAGTCAATATAAAACATTATATGGTGTTCCGTTAGTAATAATTACTGCAATAGGGACAACCGTATTGCCATCTATAGCAAAATCTATCGTGCTAAAAGAGCGGAAGGAAGCTAAAAGAAAGATAAGCTATGCTTTTAAAATGGCATTTATGATAGCTATTCCATCAGCAGTAGGATTATCTATGCTTAGTACAGAAGTATATACATCGTTATATGGTAATAGCAATGGATCAGATATTATGATGTATGGTTCTATAGTACTTGTACTTATGTCAATGACGCAGATACAAAGTACAGTGCTTCAGGGAATTAATAAGTTATACTATGTTTTAAAAACATTTTGTTTAGGAATTGTTGTGAAGATAATAGTTAACTTTCTATTAGTTGGAATTCCAAAAATAAATATATATGGAGTAATAATAGGTAACTGTTTGTGGCATCTAATACCTGCAGTATTAAATCATAAAAAGATATGTTCTACAATGATGATGAGGATGCCAATATTAAGATTAACTATCAAGCCAATAGTAGCATCAGCTGCTATGGCAATAGCTATATATATTCTTAAAATGCCACTTAGTTTTATATACAGGTTTGTGGATTTAACAAGAATTACGGCAATTCCAATAACAGTGATATTAGTATCTGTGGGAAGTTTTGTTTATATTTATTTAATTATTCTTATGGGAGGAATAACAAAGAGAGATATAGAAGGTGTTTCACCTAAAATACTTAAGGTCATTCCAAGGTTTATGAGAATAAAGTTAAGATAGAATTAGAAAAAGGGCTCATTTCGTATAGAGTAAGGCGAAATGTGCCCTTTAATATATAATAAATTAGATATTTTTTAAGAGTTTTCTTCTCCGAAGGTTCCAAGAAAAGAGAAAATACCAAAAGTTAAAATTATTATGATTATGGTTTTAAGTACACTTAATGGGCCTATTACACTTTTAATTAGAAAATTTAGTACTAAATAAAATAGTAGAGTTAATAAACAATAAATAACCGCATTTGTTATAGATAGATTTATTTCTATGGATTTTTTTACTTCATAAAGATTAATTATAAGACTAACTAAAGAAGTTAATAATAAAGTAATTGTGTAGCCGTATATGTTTATACTAGGGATAGATGTAAATATGAATAATCCTATTAATTCTAGTACAGCTACTATAAGTGAATTTCTAAGTATAATCATCTGTTTATTTATTCCATTTAATATTCCAAACATAGTTATTGAAGTGAAAAATGCAGGTGCAGATATACCTGCATATTTAATATAGTTACCTAAGTCATCTCTTTGATAAAGAATCTTTCCTAAGGAATCAGGGATTAATAAACATATTATAGTGGTAGCTAGTCCAAGTATAAAGGCTATCTTTATAACTTTTCTTATTCTTATTGAAGCGTCATAATAATTACCTTTGCTTAAGGTTTGAGAAAGATCAGGAATTAATAGAGTATTTATGGAACTAATTACCACTAAGGGTATTCCAACAATCATCATAGCCATCCCTGTAAATTTTCCAATCATAGAAAGTGCTTCAACATGAGTGAAACCAGCATGGGATAAACACCTTGGAATAATTAACGTAGATAATGTATTAAAAATATTGCTTAGAAAGCCGTTTAAAGTTAATGGCAAACAAATTATAAGTACATTAAATAGTAATTGAGATCTTCGTTCAGACTTTTCATAGGTTGGAACCATCTTCTTTACACAATGTCTATAATAAATATAGAGTAAAATTAAGCTTTGAAGTTCTCCAAGACAAAGGGCTATATAACAAAGTGTTACTAGTAAAGTCATGCTTTTAGCTTGAAATAGAAATATTAAAATGGCTACGGTAAGTATTCTTAAAGCTTTTTCTAAAATATCTATTGCTGCAGGGATAGTAATTTTGGAAGTACCCCAAAAATATCCCTTTAATATATTAGAAAGAGCGATAAATACCATAGCAGGACAAGTTACTCTAATAGCATCAATAGTTCTATTATCACTTATTCCGTATTCTCCAATTATGGGAGCGAAGGCAAAAACCATTATTCCAATAAATATTGCCCATATTATATTAAATACAGCTACAGTTTTCATTGTTCGTATTAAATTATTATTTTCATTTTTTTCAACATATACAGCAGAAATTTTTGATATAGAAGCTGATATTCCAGCAGACATCATACAAATAAATAAATTGTAAATTGGCATAACTAAATTATATAATCCCATACCTTCAGGACCTAATACATGTGAAAGATATATTGAGAAAATGAAACCTATAACTCCCGTTGTTATATTAGAAGCTGTCAGTAAAAATGAATTCTTAAAAAAATTGTCTTTATCCAAAGTTTGTTCACTCCTTTAAATTACAATAAATCATATTCAAGAAGAGGGATAAATAGACTAAAAATAATGGATTATATAATTATAGATATGTTAAAAAGGCTTAATTGAAATTTAAGTATTACCCTTAAATTTCAATTAAGCCAATATTTTATTGGAAAACTATATTAGATTCTCTGGGTTTAAACATTTTAATTCATCTAGAACAAATAGACCATCTTTTCTTATTAGTACGTCATCAAAATAAATTTCTCCACCGCCGTAGTCAGCTCTTTGAATTAGAACTAAATCCCAGTGAAGGGCTGATTTATTTCCATTAAATGCATCATCATAAGAACTGCCTGGTGTGAAATGGATCGAACCAGTTATCTTTTCGTCAAATAAAGTATCTTTCATAGGTTCTAATATAAATGGATTAACTCCTATAGCAAATTCACCTACATACCTAGCACCTTCATCTATATCAAATACATTATTAATTCTTTCAGTATCATTAGCAGTTGCTTCAATGATCTTACCATCTTTGAAAGTAAGTTTTATGTTTTCATAAGTAAATCCATCACGAAGAGATGGTGTATTGTAACTTATAGTACCATTTACAGAATCTTTAACTGGTGCAGAATATACTTCGCCATCAGGAATGTTCATTTCTCCAGCACATTTTATAGTTGGTATTCCTTTAATTGAGAAAGTAATATCTGTGTTTTCAGCAGTTAATCTAACTTTATCGGTTTTTTCCATTAATTCCACTAGATTATCCATAGCTGTAGACATCTTTGAATAATCAAGGTTACATACATTGAAATAATAATCTTCAAAAGATTCTGTACTCATATTAGCAGCTTGAGCTGTAGAGTAATTTGGATATCTTAATATAACCCATTTTGTATTTGGAACTCTAATTTTCATGTGAACAGGATTTGCAAAATATTTGCTATATAATGAAATCTTTTCTGCTGGAACATCAGCAGTTTCAGATGCGTTATTACCAGCTCTAATGCCTATGTAAGCATCCATATCTTTCATTCTTTCTACTTCATATTTAGCCATAAGTTCAAGTTGTTCTTGTGTTGCGTTCATAAGTAATTCGCGATCAATTTCTTTATCTTTTAAAGTAACTAGTGGAATTGCCTTTGCTTTGTAAGCTTCTTTAACTAGTTCCTTAATTAAAGGCTTACATTCTCCAATTCCTTCTATTAAAACTTTTTCTCCTTCTTTTAATTGACATGAATAATTTATTAGATTTTTAGCTAATGTAGCATATCTAGGGTCTTTCATATAATTTGTCCTCCTTGGATTTCTTAATTAGTTATAGTATAGCATTATGTCTAGAATTTTCAATAAGAGGGTAATAATTTAAGGCTAAATAAATATAAATTAGAGAAGGGATTAAATGGGGGAGTGCTATGAAGAGATTTTTTAAGTTTAGTATAATTATTATTTTGATAGTGACTACATCTTTTGCAGTAGTTAAGGTATCAAGAAAATATAGTTTAAATATATTAAAAGATGATATAGATTGTAAGGTAATAACTAAAAGTTGTGAAA
The DNA here is from genome assembly GCF_007115085.1 of Clostridium sp. HBUAS56017. Lineage (NCBI taxonomy): Bacteria > Bacillati > Bacillota > Clostridia > Eubacteriales > Clostridiaceae > Clostridium > Clostridium sp. HBUAS56017. Next base: position 61,544 of record NZ_SULK01000008.1, read on the forward strand.
AAGCAAAAGCTATAGCAACTGATGATAAAGGAAATATATATGTTGCATATAATGATTATATAAAGTCTATAGATAGTGAAGGGAAAGAAAAAGTTTTATATAAAAATAAGGATATGTCGATAGAGGATATAGTTTTTTATAATGATAAGATTATATTTATATCAAAGGATAGTATTCAAAGTTTTTCTTTAGATGATGGAAAAGTTAATACATTGTACAGTGGTATTCCTGAGAGTGGGAATAATATTAGTAGAAAGTTACTTTTAAGCAAAAATAATTTGCTATTATCAGTGGGGGCTGTAACTAATTCTGGAATATCAGAAGGAGATAAAGTTGACTTAAGTCCTATAGATATAACATTAACAGGTGTCAACTACGGTAACCTAAAGACAGGAGCTTTCAAAAGAGCTGGAGAAAAAAGTGAGGAAGGGGAAAAAATACAGAGGTCTTCATTTGGAAATGCTTGCTTATATTCCTTCGGGTTAAAAAAGAAAGGAAGTAGTTTATATGCAAGTGGTATTAGAGGAATAACAGGGATGGATTTAGATAGCAAGGGAAATATAATTGCAATATTTTCAGGATTTAAAAATGAAGGCTTAAGACCTGTAAATAGAGACAAAGATTACATCTACAAAATAGCAAGAGGTAAATGGTATGGGTGGCCTGATTTTAGTGGAGGGGATCCTATAACTTCACCACGGTTTAAAGGGAATGAATTAGTTAAAGCTTTACTTAAAGATCCTCCAAGTAAGGTAGTTGAATCTCCTCTATACCAGCATGAAACTGTTGATTCTTTAAGAGAATTATCTATAGATATTAATGGAAAGCTTTTAGATAAAGACAGTTATTTATTTTGGGATAGAGATGAAGAGGTTCTTTCGGCATTAAGTCCAAGTGGAGTATACTGTAAAATTTTAAAGCTAAATGAAAAAAGTAAAATTGAAGATATAATTTATAATAAGGATGGATTTTTAATACTTGATAGTGTAACAGGATGTATCTATAGTATCCATGAAAAGGAGGGTTTATTAGGGTTTAAGCTACCTTTAGAGATTTGGATATTTGTGTTTATGCTTTCATTTATTTTACTATGTATAATTGTTTTGAAGTGGATGAAAAAAGAAAATAAAAAGTATTTTTAGAAAAGTAAATTTATGAAGAAGTTAACTAATTGTAAGTTGAATATATAGAAAGTAAATATTATAGAAAGTAAATATTATAGAAAAACTGCCTGCTTTATGTGATTGGGCAGTTTTTTTATGGTAGATAAATTTATTATATTTTCAGTAGTTGGTAAAATATGTTAATATAGAGGTGGAGGTGATATTATGGGAAAGAAAATATTAATCAATTTAAATAATGTTCATATTGAAGGGGATATATTAGATGTTTCAAGGGAGAACTCAGGAATAATATATAATATATCAAAGGATGCAGAAGAAGAAGTATCAGTTGATTATGTTGATCTTGATAGTAGAAAAATTTTAAATAGAAGAACATACGATGCATGTACATTCTTTTTTAATTTAAATAATATATTAGGTGGAAGAAAAAAGGAAAGCTTAATAAAGGAGATTTGTGGGTATTTAAAGGAGGAAGGGGTAATTTATATTTGGGATATTAATAAAGAGCGTGGAGGTTTTTGTGATTATAATGTAAATGCTGTTTTGCCAAATGGAAGTGTAAAGGAAGTGGTTCTTAAAAATTATAACCCTTTAATAACTTGTAAATTTGAGGAAATAAAAAAAATTCTTGAAAAATATTCTGAAATAGAAGAAACTAAACTTTGGGAAGATATTTTCTTTATTAAAGCAGTAAAGAAAAAGAAATTAACGTAGAGGAAGGATGAAAAGAGATGAAGGTATTACTTACAGCTATAAATTCTAAGTTTGTTCATAGTAACTTAGCAGTTAGATATTTAAATTCATTTACAAAAGATTTGGAATATGACTGTAAAATAAGAGAATTTTCTATAAATGACAGGGAAGAGCATATATTAAAAGAGATTATTGAAGAGGATGCTGATGTAGTAGCCATCTCTACATATATTTGGAATGTAGAGATGGCTACTCGTTTAGCAAATTTAATTAAGAGCGTAAATCCTAAAATAGAAATATTATATGGTGGACCAGAGGTATCCTATGACAGCAGAGTATTCCTAAAGGAACATATTGGGGATTATGTAATTGAAGGAGAGGGAGAGAGGACATATAGAGAGTTTATTGAATATAAATTAGCAAATAGGAAGGTAGAAGATATTAAGGGTCTTCATTACAAAAATAATGGAGAAGTTTTTTCTAATGGTACCAGACCCCTCATGACGTTCGATGAAGTAGTTTTTCCATATGAGGAAGATGAAGATCTAAATAATAAGATTGTATATTATGAAGGAAGTAGGGGATGTCCATTTAATTGCAAATATTGTTTATCTTCCACCAGTCATGGAGTTAGATTTCATTCTATAGATAGAGTACTTAAAGAACTTCAATACTTTATAGATAAGAAGGTAAGATTAGTTAAATTTGTTGATAGAACGTTTAACTGCAATCATAAATATTCTATGGCTATATGGGATTTTTTAATTAAAGCAGATACAAGTACCCAATTTCACTTTGAGATTTCTGCGGATATATTGAAACAAGAAGAAATTGATTTATTAAGAAATGCTCCAGATGGAAGATTTCAATTTGAGGTTGGAGTTCAAACAACAAATGATGAAGTTTTAAGAAATATAAATAGATTTGTAAATTTTAGTGACATTAAAGAAAAAGTAATTGAGTTATTATCTATTAGAAATATAAAACAGCATCTAGATTTAATTGCAGGACTTCCAGGGGAAAACTTAGAATCTTTTATAAAATCATTCAATGATGTACATAGTATAAAACCAGAAGAAATACAATTGGGTTTTTTGAAGTTATTAAAAGGATCTTCCATGAGAGAAGAAAGTGACAAGTATGGAATGGTATACTCACCTTATCCACCTTATGAAATATTAAAAACAGATAAGATTTCATATAAAGAAATATTAATACTTAAGAAAGTAGAAGCTGTTGTAGATAAATATTATAATAGTCAGAAATTTAATAATATACTTAATTATTTCTACCCTAAGTTTGATACAGCATTTAAATTTTTCTATGAACTTGGAGAGCATTTTGAAAAGAAAGGTTACTTTAATAGAAATATAGGAAATTCAGAGTATTATAAAGTTTTTATAGATTTTAATAACGAAATTCTAAATTCTAGTGAAGAAGTATTAAAAGATATAATAAGATATGATTATCTTTCTTTTAACAAAAAGAGAGGAATTCCAGAGTTTTTAAAAGTTAAAATAGACAAGGGAGAAGAAGAAAAGATAAAAAATAAATATAGGGATAGGTATGCCTTTAGAGAATATAGCATAGAAAAGTTTTCTATCGATATAGAAGAATATATAAAAAAAGGAATAGTAATTAATAAAGATACTTATTATTTGGTAGGTAATAATGGTGAATTAATTAAAATATTATAAAAAATAAAAGTTGTTCTCATTTTCTAGGAACAACTTTTGTTTTTATATAATAATACTACTAACATATTTTTATCATGCTTAAATGTTCTTTTCTATTTTATGAGAAAATGCTAATTTAAGCAGAATAGGTGTTATAATTGTTGTTAATATTACAACTATTAAAGTAGGAAGAAATACTTCTTCAGAAATTAAACCTTTTTGAAGACCTATATTAGCTGTAATTATAGCAACTTCTCCTCTTGAAATCATTCCAACTCCAATTTGTATGGATTCGCTTCTTGGCATCTTTAGAAGTCTTGCAGCGCCACTACATCCTACTAATTTTCCTATTATTGCTACAATAAACATGACTAGAGTAATATAGATTACCTCGAGATTTATTCCTTTTAAGTTTGCTTCAATCCCAACACTTGCAAAGAATATGAGAGATAAAAATCCTGAAGAAATTGCTTTAACATTTCTTGTTAAATATTCTTTGTGTTCAAGGGATGAAAGCATAAGACCACATATATAAGCTCCAGTAATGGCTGCTATACCTAGACTTTCTGCAATATATGCTACTAGTATGGCAAAGGCTAGAGAAAATGTAAGAAGTTCTCTACCGGGTTTTATCTGTTTAGCAAATTTGTTAATAAGTTTTGGTAAATAAGCTATTCCAATTATAGAAAATAAACAGAATAGAATTATTTTTACAAAAACATATATAATCGGTAAAGAGGTTGAAGCCCCCCAATTTGAGCCAGAAGTTTGTGCAAATGCAAGAACTATAGATATAAGTATAAGGCCTAAAATATCGTCTATTACCGCTGCTCCCAGGATATTTATACCTGCTTTCGTATTAAGTTTACCAAGCTCTTTAAGAGTTTCTACTGTTATGCTTACACTTGTGGCAGTTAATATAACTCCTATAAATATATTTTCTAATAAGTTATCAAAAAATAAAGATGCACCTAAAGTTCCTAGAAAAAGAGGAAGTAGTATACCTGCTATTGCAATTATAAATGAAGATAAGCCAGCTTCTTTTAATTCTTTTACATTGGTCTCAAGTCCTGCAAGAAACATAAGGATGATAACTCCAAGGTTTGAAAGAAGTTTAATATTATCATCGTAATGTATAAGGTTTAATACAACAGGACCTAGTATTACGCCTGCAATTAAGGCACCCAAAACTTCAGGCATTTTTAATTTTTTACTTATTATACCTCCTAATTTTGTAAATATAAGAATTAAGACAATACTCAGTAAAGTTTTTTCCATAATACACCTCCATTAAAATAAAAAAAGGCAGAAAGTCCCTAAGGACTTCCCACCCTGAAAGTCAGATTATCTTGAATCAAAAAAATGTTCAACCGTAAAATAAAAATATAATGTTTTGCTACTAAAATCTTCTTTTGATATAATAACATATTTGTAGATGTTTTGCCAATATAGATGCATTTTAATATTTTTGTAATTGCTAAAAAAAGTCGATAATAGTATAATTCATATAGGACAATAAAAGAAAAAGGACAGATAAGTTTAAGGAGTAGATTTAATATGCAATATTTAATAACGCTGATAAGTACTTTCTTAATTGTTTTCTTAATTACTCCACCTATAATGAAGGTGGCTCATAAATTGGAATTTACAGATAAGCCAACTGAGCGAAAAAAGCATAGAGGACCAATACCACTTTGTGGTGGACTTGGGATTTATATAGGTTTTTTTATAGTATATTTTTTAACAATTAATGATGATAGACATGAAGAACTATGGATATTTATTTCAGCAACATTAATATTTTTAATTGGTGTAGTAGATGATTATTTTAAAACTAAAGGGAGAGAATTTCCTATATATCCAAGATTAATAATTCAGGTTTTAGCTGCAGTTTTAGTATTTAAAGCTGGTATAGTTTTTGAGGGATTTAGAAATCCATTTTCAGGGGAATATATATTGCTATCGAGAACTATACAATTTTTATTAACTATTACATGGATATTTGGCGTTACTACGGTAATAAATTGGTCAGATGGTATGGATGGATTAGCAGGAGGAATATCATTAATTTCTTCGGTTACATTCTTTTTTGCTGCAATAATACTTGGACAAGGAGTATCAGCTCAATTTTCAATTATACTGGCAGGAGCAATTTTAGGATTCTTAGTTTACAATAGGCATCCAGCAAGAATATTTATGGGGGATTCTGGTGCTAATCTTATAGGGTTTCTATTAAGTATTATAGCTATTGATGGTGCTTTTAAGCAAGCTACTGTTTTAAGTTTGTTTTTGCCAATATTGGCATTGGCAGTTCCTATATTTGACAATTTATTTGTCATATTTAAAAGATTCCGTGAAGGAAAACCTGTATATCAAGCTGATAGAAGTCAAATGCATTTTAGACTAGAGGAAAGAGGACTTAGTATAAATCAAATAGTTACACTTATACTAGCAATAAGTTTTATATGCAGTGGATTATCTATATTGCTACTGTTGATAAAAAAATAATTATATTTACAAAAGTGTATAAATAGTATATTATAATAACTATAAATTAATATTTATCTTATCATGAGAGGTGGAGGGACTGGCCCAGTGAAACCCGGCAACCAATATATATGTAATATGTGTATGATGGTGCTAAATCCTGCAGCAAAGCTGAAAGATAAGGGTTATTATAGTGTAGAAATTTATTATACCTAAAGGATAACCTTTAGGTATTTTTTATTAAAGGGGGCATTTATATGAAGATAGGCGAAATATTTGAAAATAAAAAAACTGTTTTTTCTTTTGAAATATTTCCTCCTAAAACGACATCATCGGTTGAGACTATTTATAGAACATTAGAAGAGTTAAAGGGATTGAATCCAGACTATATTAGTGTTACATATGGTGCTGGAGGAAGTATAACTGATAATAAAACGATAGAATTATCTTCATTGGTAAAGAATAAATATGGTATAGAAGCTGTAGCGCATTTAACTTGTATTAATTCATCTAAAGAAGATATAGAGTACTATTTAAATTCCCTGAAGAATAATAATATCGAAAATGTACTTGCATTAAGAGGAGATATACCAGCTGATGGACAAATGAAGGGAGAATTTAAATATGCTTCAGAAATTATTAAAAACATTAACAAATACAATGATTTTAATATTGCAGCAGCTTGTTATCCAGAAGGGCATATTGAAAATAAAGGTATGCTAAAAGAAATTGAAAATATGAAGAGAAAAGAAGAAGCTGGGGCCGCTTATTTTATTTCTCAGTTATTTTTTGATAATAACTTATATTATGATTTTCTTAATAAAGTAAAAGCTGCAAATATAAAAATACCAATTGAAGCTGGAATTATGCCAGTTACAAATAAAAAGCAAATAGAGAGAATGGTTTCATTAAGTGGAGCATCACTCCCAAAGAAGTTCACTAAAATCATGGATAAATATGAATATAATCCAGAAGCTTTAAGAGAGGCTGGAATAGCATACGCAGTAGAGCAAATCGTAGATCTTATATCTACTGGAGTTGATGGAATACATCTATATGTTATGAATAATTCATATTTAGCCAAAAAGATTAGTGGAAGTATTGAAACTATTTTAGCTACAGAAAATAAAGTTTATTAAGATAGGAGAATGTAAAAATGGAAAAAGTAGAAAGTTTTGAATTAGATCACAGAAAGGTAAAAGCACCTTATATAAGAAAGTGTTGTTTATTAGATGGACCAAAAGGGGACAAAGTTACAAAATTTGATTTAAGATTCCTTCAACCTAATAAAGAAGCTTTTGGAACAGCAGCCATGCATGGACTTGAACATTTATTAGCACATGAACTTAGAGGAAGATTAGATGGAATAATTGATTTATCTCCAATGGGATGTAGAACAGGATTCTATTTAAGTATATGGGGAGATAGGGAGGCTGCTGAAATTAAAGAAGCATTAGAAAGTTCTTTAAAGGAAGTTTTAAAGGCTAAAGAGATTCCAGCAGCAAATGATATACAATGTGGAAATTACAGAGATTTATCACTATTTGGAGCTAAGGAATATGTAAAAGAAGCATTAGATAGAGGTTTTTCTTTAAACATATTTGGTGAATAAAAACTATTTAAAATTAAGAAACTATAAATACCTAAGGGCGAAGTCCTTAGGTATTTATGCTATAAAGAACAAAATATTGATAAGTTTTTTGAAAATTTAATTGATGAAACTATCGAAGAAAATAGAAAAAATTTATTTCCTGGGAAATCAGTACCTGTAATAATTAGGTTAATAATTAAAAGAAAGTATTGGTGTAAAATGGATAAGTTAAAGGTGTTTACATAAGGGGCAAGATAAAGTATACTGGTGTATATACATTAATGAGGTGATGAATATATGAATAGTAGAACAAAAGAAATGATATATGCAGCTTTATTGACAGCGTTAGCTATAATAATTCCAGTGCAGTTTTCATTTTTAAGGGTAATAATTCCACCATTTAGCGCAACTGTGGCTTCTCATGTACCAATGTTTATTGCAATGTTAGTTTCACCTATGGTAGCAGTTGTAGTAGGTGTAGGATCAGTTGTTGGTTTTCTATTCACAGGATTACCAATGCCTATAGTTTTTAGAGCGGCGATACACATTTTGGTAGGGCTTGTTGGTGCAATAATAATAAAGAGAAGTAGAAGTTATGTTAAGGCATCAATATTTACAGCTCCGATTCATGGTATAGGGGAAGCTTTAGTAGTTATACCTTTTGTAGGGTTTAATGTTTATCAATTACTAGTAGTAGTGTGTGTAGGGACAATTATACATCATGCTGTTGATAGTACAATTGCTTATGCTATTGTAAAGGCAATTGCTAAGGCTAGAAGAAAAAGCATTTATAATACTTTTAATGAAGTTATAACAAAGCAATTAACTTAAAATATTTTTCAAGTAAAGTCATGAATAAGATTTTATACATGGCTTTATTTTTATATACAAAATATGGTATGATGACCTTGTTGTAAATTTTTTTATAGGATAGAAGCTATGATGAATGCAAAAGCAATTGCTTAGGAATATCGTAATATTCAAAATTGAATTTGCGATATTTTTATATTATAATTTTAAATTAGTTATGTTTAAAACAAATATAATAAGTATTTGTGTAAAAGTAAAAAAATTACAATATGAAACACAAAAAAATAAATATTGAGGTAAGTTATGAATAAAAATATGAAAGAGGAAAATGAAGTTCTTCTAAAAAAAAGAAAGTTAATTAAAGAAGAAATTGAAGAAAAAAAATCAAATATAAAAGATATAGAGAAGAGAGTTAAAGCTTTGAGTAAAGAAGCTAAGGGAAGTTATAGTGAGGAAAAAGAAACTACCGAAAAGATTTATGAAGTTTTAACAAGAGAAATAAACAGCTACGAAGATGCATTAGAAGAACCTTACTTTGGAAGAGTTGACTTTAGGGAATATAGAGGACTTGGGGAAAGCATATATATAGGTAAAAAAGGTATTAGTAATATAAAAAAAGGTGAAGAGGTAGTTGTAGACTGGAGAGCACCTGTTGCTGACCTTTATTATAGTGGAACAGGTGGAGAAGCTTTCTATAAAGCACCAGCTGGAATTATTGAAGGAGAGCTTAATCTAAAAAGAAAGTTTCTATTTGAAGATGGAAAAATAAAAGAACTTTTTGATGAAGGTTTAAACGAACTTATGATAAATGGGGAGGAGGGCACAGAACTTGTCGACGAGTTTCTTAAAGTTAACTTAGAAGAGAGTAGGGGGAAGAAGCTTAAGGAAGTAGTTGCAACTATACAAAAAGAACAAAATGACATTATAAGATGGCCTAAAAATCTGCCTATTATAGTTCAGGGATCAGCAGGTTCTGGTAAAACAACAATTGCACTTCATAGACTTGCATATTTAATTTATAGATATAGAGAAACTATGCAGGGAGAAGATATCTTAGTATTAGCTCCAAATAAACTTTTTTTGGATTATATTTCAGATATTTTACCAAGTTTAGGTGCTGATAAGGTTAAGCAAAATACTTTTGAAGACTTGGTACTATCTAAGCTTAAAATGAATGGGAAAATATATAACAAAGATGAAAAGTTGAAAAGTATATTAGAAGAAAAAAATGAAGAAAAACGTAAATTAATAGTTAATTCTAGTAAGGTTAAGGGAACTTTGGTTTACAAAACCATGATAGATAGATATATTGCACTTGTTGAAAGTAGAGCGCTAGATATACATGACATTACAATTGAAGGGGAAGTAATCTTTAGTAAAAAAGAGATAATTAGATTGTATCTTAAAGATTTAAAGTCATACCCAATAAATAAGAGAAAAGATGAAATAAAAAGATATCTTAATCTTAAAATAAGGGAAAGATTAGCTCAAATCTTAAATAAAATAGATACAGAATGGAATTTTAAAATTAAAGATGTAAAGGCTGAATTAGAAGATTCTGAGGAGAGAAGAAAAAAACTTATAGCAATATATGATGCAAGGGATGCTATAAAAGATAATATAAATAAAAATTTGAAAAAAGAATTTAATTTATATTTTAAAAATTGGAGAGGAATAAGTTCAAAAGATATTTATTATAATTTTTTCAATGATGAAGAATTATTTAGTATAGCAACGGATGATAAAATTCCTGAAATTTTGGCAGACTATATGAGAGGAGAGTTTAATTCAAATTATGAAAAGAATATAATTGATGAAGATGATTTAGCAGCCCTTTTATATATAAGAGTTTTATTAGAAGGTATAGAGGAAAAGGAGAAATTCAAGCATATTGTAGTTGATGAGGCACAAGACTATAGTCCGTTTCAAATTTTTCTTGTTAATAAACTTTCAAAGGGAAATTCTTTAACTTTAGTTGGAGATTTAGCTCAAGGAATATATTATTATAAGGGAGTAAAGACTTGGGAAGATATAACTAAAGGTTTATTTAATGGAGAAGCTACATATATACAATTAACACAAAGTTATAGATCTACTGTTGAAATAATTGATTTTGCTGAAAAAGCATTACTCGCGCAAAACTTAGGGCTCAAGAATGCAAAACCAGTTCTGAGACATGGAGAAAAACCTAAGACAATAAAAGTTGATTCTGAAGAAGAATATGCAAGTGTTCTAGATAGTATAATAGACGAAGTGAAAGAAAAAGGAAAAAATACAGTTGCGATTATAACTAAAAATAGCGAAGAGGCGTTAGAATTATCCCAATATCTTAAAAAGAAGAGCAAATATAAATTCCAATTAATTAAAGGTAAAGAGAAAGAAGTTTCTGAAGAATTAATAATATTACCTTCATATATAACTAAAGGGTTAGAATTTGATTGTACGATTATATTAAATCCAAGTGAAGAAAATTATGGAGAAAATCTATTAGATGAAAGATTATTGTACGTAGCTCTTACTAGAGCTCTACACTTAGAGTATATAATTGAAAATGAAAAAATTTCATATTTAATTAATAAAAGTTGTTAAAAAACAATTCAATTAGCTTGTAAGTAGAAACCAAAACTAGTATAATTTATTAAGAGAGAATTGTTATTAGGAGGTAATCATATGTCAGCAGAGAAATTGAATGATGATATTTATTGGATTGGAGTAAAAGATCCGGAATTGAAAATTTTTGATATTATAATGGAAACAAAAAGAGGAACTACTTATAATTCATATGTAATAAATGATGAAAAAGTAGTAATAATAGATAGTTGTAAAAATGGATTTTATGAAGATTATAAAAAAAGTTTAAAAGATATTATTGGAGAAAAAAAGGTAGATTATATAGTAGTGCAACATACTGAACTAGACCATAGCGGTACTGTAAAGATGTTACTTAAAGATTATCCAGAAGCTACAGTCATAGGGACTAAAATGGCTTTAAATTTCTTAAAAAATATAGTGAATGAACCCTTTAATGGGTTAGAAGCTGATGAAGATGTAAATATTGGGAATAATACATTGCAATTTATAAAAGCACCAAATCTACATTGGCCTGACACTATGTTTACTTATGTTAAAGAAAAGAAATTATTATTTACCTGTGATTTTACTGGGTGTCATTATTGTCCTGAAAAATCAATTAAAGATCTTGTAGCAGACGATTATTTAGATGAAATGAAATATTACTTTGATTGTATAATGGGACCTTTCAAGCCATATGTTTTGAAGGGACTTGAAAAGATAAAGAATTTAGAAATTGATATGATGGCTACAAGTCATGGACCAGTCCATCAAGGAGAGAATGTAGCTAAAGCGTTAGACTATTATAGAGAATGGGCTTCAGAAGAACCTATCGATCCTAAAAAAGTAGAGATATTTTATGTAACTGCTTATGGAAACACTGGAGATATAGCAATTTACATGAGGAATAAGCTAGAAGAAAAGGGATATAAGGCAGATGTTCATGAAATAACAGCTATGTCGATTGAAGAAGCTGTTAGATTAATTGAGAGAGCTAAAGGATTTATGATAGGATCACCAACAATAAATGCAGATGCGGTAAAACCTGCTTGGGATTTATTATCTCTCGTTAATGTTAATATAAATAGAAGTAAGGCTGCATTAGCCTTTGGATCCTATGGATGGAGCGGTGAAGGAGTTCCTATGCTAACAGCAAGATTAAAGTCGTTAAAGTTAAAGGTAGTGGAGGAAGGATTTAAGTTTTATTTTGTTCCATCAGAAGATGATTATAAAAAAGCAGATGAAATGGTTGAGAATTTTATTAGTTTAATGTAAAATGTATGTAATTAAAGACACTTATTTTTAAATAAGTGTCTTATTTAATTAGAATTATTATTAAGAAAGAAGTGAACTATAATTGGAAGATAAAGAAATAATGTCATTTAGAGATGAGAATGGTAATAAGGTAGATTTTGAAGCTGTAGCTAGAATATTTGTTGAAAAGAAAGAATATTTATTATTAGCACCACTTGAAGAAAAAGACAGTGAGGATGTTTTTGTCTTTAGGATAGATAATGTAGATGGAAAAGAAGAGTTAAATTTGGTGGAAGATGATAAAGAATTTTTAGCAGTTAAGAAGGAATATAAGAAACTTATTTATTAAGGAGCATAGATCAAATGGAAATCACAGAAATTATAGAATTTTTAGAAGATAATGATATATCAGAGATTAAGGAAATAAAATCCGAAGATAATTATGTTGTATTTAACTTCTTTTATGATTTTGACAAAGAAGAGATGTCTGCAGCAAGGTCATATGCTAATGAAGAAAGCGACGTAGAGGAAGAAAGTAATGAGTGGTATAGAGAGTGGTATTTTTCATATTTATATGATGTGGCTAAGGACAATATAGAGGAAATACTTGATGATATGAATGAAGAGTTTGGAACTTCAAGTCTTTCGAAAGTTATAACTAGCCATGCTAATAATATTGAATATGTTAAGTTTGCAGTTATAGTATGCAATAATACTTTTGAATGGGATATGGAAGATGCATTAAACGATTACTTATAGGCAAGAATTGCATATTGCATTGTATAAATTATATGTTATAATAGAAACATAAAGAGATCCTGAGATGTACGCCTAGCTTACTATGTTCAACCTACATATTATATACGGGATTTGCAACAGTTTTATGGATGTCGAGCTTCCGTTTTGTTAGAAGATGGCTGAAGTAAGATGAGCTTAACCCACCTGCGAGGCGCAGGTATGAATGTATAAGCAAACGGCATGTTGGGAATTGATTGTATTTAAAAACCTCAATAGTTAATATTGAGGTTTTTTTATATAGTTTTAGGCGGTGATATATAAATCTTATGCCGATAACCCTAGATAAAAAAATTGGCGCCTTTTGGAACAGTGGTTTATATATAATAATTTCTGGTATTTATAGATTAGCTTGTCCAAATTTTTAGACAAAATTATCATAAAGAAATTAGTAGGTGGAAGGAATCTAAGTAAAAAATTAATTAGCTTTTTTCTACGATTTATTTGTTTTATTAGTATTGTCCTATTCATAGTATCACCCCTTTATATAGTAAAAAAATAATTTATGGGATAATTATACCATAATGGTGAAAAATGTAAATTAAAACAGTTAGATAAGATTTTACATAAAAATACAAGTTAGTATAAAATTGGAGAGAAATATATAGGATAATGTATTATTAAAAATCTTCGTAGCATAAATGAAAAATAAATGTCAGCATTAAGGAAAGGTTGATAAAAGGAATGGTTGATAATATAGTGAATAATATGTAAAATAAGCTTAAGATATATTATAAGGAGTTGTATTAATGGATATTGATTCAATGAAGATAGAGGAAGTTATAGAGAATATAAATAGGTTATATAAGAAAAGTCAAGAAGAAGGATTGTCAGATCAAGAAAAGGAATTACAGCAGAAATTTAGACAAAGATATATTGATAATGTTAAACGTAATTTTAGAGGGCAATTAGAAGGAATTGAACCCAAAAAGAAAAAATAAGAGGTGATTAAAGTTGGCGGTAAGGGTAGAAAAGCTTATTAAGGATTTTGATTTAGAGGTTTTAGTAAAGGGGAATTTAGAACAAGAAATAAAGGTAAACGATATAAATAGACCAGGCCTTCAGTTAGCGGGGTTTTATAACTATTTCGCTCCAGAAAGAATTCAAGTTATAGGTAAAGCAGAATGGAGCTTTCTAGATGATATGCAATTTGAAGTTAGAAGGAAAAGGTTAAAAAAATATTTTACTTCAGAAATGAATTGTATAATTATATCTAGGGGATTAGAACCGCATGAAGAATTTATAGAATTGGCAGCAAAGAAAGAGATATGGATATTAAGAAGTGAGCTTGTAACAACAAAGCTTATGAGTAAGCTTACATTATATCTTGCAGACAAGCTTGCTCCAGAAACAAGATTACATGGAGTATTAGTAGACGTTTATGGTATAGGAATTCTAATTACAGGAGAAAGTGGGATTGGGAAAAGTGAAACTGCTTTAGAGCTTATTAAGAGGGGACATAGGCTTGTTACTGATGATGCTGTAGATATTAAAGAAATAGATGGTGATCTTATTGGTAGTTCACCAAATGTTACAATAGGGATGTTAGAGGTTAGAGGAATAGGAATAATAGATGTTTCAGCTCTTTATGGATTAAGTTCGGTTCAGCAGAAAAAGAAGATAACCCTTATTATGCATTTTGAACATTGGAAAGATGATAATGATTATGACAGGTTAGGAATAAATGATGAATATATGGACATACTAGGAGTTTACATAAAGAAATTGACAGTGCCAGTGAGACCAGGTAGAAACATAGCAGTTATAATTGAAGCAGCAGCAGTAAATTACCGTCAGCAGTTAATGTCAAACATTTCACCTGTTGATATAATCGAAAAGAGGATGGAGATTGAGGGGAGAAATATGAAGTAAGATAGTAAGAAAGGGATGTAGACAGATGAGTAATGAAGAAAAAAATGTTTGGGAAAAGTACGATGAAAAGGGTGTAAAGAAAGTCTTTGATTTTAGCGATGGATATAAAGAGTTCATATCAAAGTGCAAAACAGAAAGAGAATGTGTTAAGGAAACTATAAAGATAGCTGAAGCTAATGGATTTAGGAATATTGAAGATGTTATAAAAAACGGTGAAAAGCTCAAAGTTTATGATAAAATTTATGCTAATAATAAGGATAAATCAATAGCATTATTCATAATAGGAAAAAATAGATTTGAAGATGGTTTAAAGATATTAGGAGCACATATTGATTCGCCAAGATTAGATATAAAGCAAAATCCTTTATATGAAGATACGGAGCAAGTTCTTTTAGATACACATTATTATGGTGGAATAAAAAAGTATCAGTGGGTTACTTTACCTTTAGCCATTCATGGAGTAGTAGTAAAAAAAGATGGAACTATAATTGATGTTGTAATAGGAGAAGATGACAATGATCCAGTAGTAGGCGTAACTGATCTTTTAGTTCATTTAGCTCAAAATCAATTAGAGAAAAAAGCTAATAAGGTAATTGAAGGGGAAGAATTAAATGTATTAGTAGGAAGTATGCCACTAAAAGGAAAAGAGAAGAATAAAGTTAAGGCCAATATTCTTAAGATATTAAAAGAAAAGTACAATTTTGAAGAGGAAGATTTCATATCAGCAGAACTTGAAGTTGTCCCAGCTGGTAAAGCAAGAGATTATGGAATAGATAGAAGTATGGTTATGGGATATGGACATGATGACAGGGTTTGTTCTTATGCATCACTTATGTCAATAATTGATATAGAAAAGCCAGATAAAACATGTGTATGCATTTTAGTTGACAAAGAAGAAATTGGTAGTGTAGGAGCAACAGGAATGCACTCTAGATTCTTTGAGAATACAGTAGCGGAAGTAATGGATAAAGTTGAAGGTTATTCAGAAATTAAACTTAGAAGATGCTTAAATAATTCTAAGATGTTATCATCTGATGTAAGTGCAGCCTTTGATCCAAACTTTCCATCGGTAATGGAAAAGAAAAATGCTGCTTACTTGGGCAAAGGAATGGTATTTAATAAGTATACTGGAGCAAGAGGAAAATATAATTGTAATGATGCTAATGCTGAATATATGGCTGAAGTTAGAAATATAATGGATAAACATGATGTGACTATACAGACAGCTGAACTTGGAAAAGTAGATCAGGGTGGTGGAGGAACAATCGCATATATTTTAGCTCAATATAATATGGAAGTAATAGATTGCGGAGTGCCTGTTCTTAATATGCATGCGCCTTGGGAAATTGCAAGTAAAGTTGATATATACGAAACTATGAGAGGTTATTACGCATTTTTACTTGAAGCATAATTCAAAAAAATTAGAGTCTTTTATGATTAAAGGCTCTATTTTTTTGCTCAATTTTCATTATAGAATAAATTTTTGCATTAAAAAGTATAATAAAGTTAGTGAGTGATATAGTTTGTAATTACTTGGAGGAGAGATATGTATAAATTTAGAAAAATAATAGGAGTTTTTGCAATTATTATTTTTGCAACAGTGATTTTTCAAGGTAACGAAAAAAATGCTTTGTGTTTATCAAAGGTAAATGAGGAAAAAACTTTAAAGATAGGAGTTATGGAATACAAATCAAGCGATCAATATATTTTGGAAATCCATAAAAGTTTAGAACAGATTCAAAGAGATAATCTGGGCAAAGTTGAATTCCTTTTTTATGATGCAAAAGATAATCAAGAAGTTCAAAATGCAAGTATCAATAAGCTGCTTCAGGAAGGTATTGATCTTTTGGTAGTTAATATAGTAGATATTAATACAGCACAAAATGTAATCAATATGGTTAAACAAAAAAATATACCAATTATTTTCTATAATAGAGAACCACTTACAACAGATGCTATAAAATCATATAATCGAGCTGTATTTATAGGAACCGATGCGGCAGAAGCTGGAATTTTACAAGGAAAAATATTTTACAAACTATGGAGTATCAATAAGAAACTTATCGATAAAAATAGGGATAATAAACTTCAGTACGTTATGCTAAAAGGAGAACCTTATAACATTGAGACTCTTGAAAGAACAAGATACTCTGTATTAACTATTAATAGTGAAGGTATAGGTACAGAAGAATTAACATCGGTTTTTTGCTCATGGGATGGAAGTACAGCAGAAAGTGTCATGAATACTGTATATTTAAGTTATGGAAATAAAATTGAAGCCATTATTTCAAATAATGATGCAATGGCTATAGGGGCAATTAGAACTCTACAAAAATATGGATACAATACTGGAGATCCAAATAAAATGATTCCGATTGTTGGTGTGGATGCCATACCAATTGCAATTGAGTATATTGAAAAAGGATACATGACAGGTACTGTTGTTCAAGATGTTATGGAAACAGCAAAGGCTATCTATACTTGTGGTTTAAATTTAATTAATAGAAAAAGCGCTATTGATGGAACAGCATATAATTTTGATGATACAGGGGTTTCAATTCGTATACCATATAAGGAATATGTAAAATAATTTTTTAAGAAATAAATTATTAAATATAGTTATCTTTAAGGAGGAACTAAATGAAGTATTTTAATAGAATATTAGGAAGCCTTATTTTAATAATTTTAGTATCTTTAATATTTCAAAACTTTTGTAAAAGTGTCTCGAACGTATATAATACAAATGGAATAGTTCCTTTAAAAATTGGAGTTCTTGAATATAAATCTGATGACCAATATATTTTAGAAGTACATAAAAGTTTAGAACAAATTCAAAAAGAAAATGAAGGAAAGGTTGAATTTATTTTTGTAGATTGTAAAAACAGTCAAGAGATACAAAATCTTAGCATAAATAATTTTCTTCAAGGAGGCATTGATATTTTATTTGTAAATTTGGTAGATATAACAGAAGCAAAAACCGTTATAGATATGATTAAACAGAAAAATGTTCCTGTTATATTATATAATAGGGAACCTCCTATAAAAGATTCAATAAGATCCTATAATAGGGCTATATTTGTAGGAACAGACCCAAGTCAAGCAGGTATATTACAAGGTAATATAATAACTAGGCTATGGAAAAGTAACAAAGGAGATATAGATAAAAATGGGGATGGTAAAATTGGGTATATTATGTTAAAAGGAGAACCTAATAATATAGAGACAATAGAAAGGTCTAGATATTCTATTTTAACAATAAATAATGCAGGAATAGAAACAAATGAATTAGAAGCAGTATATTGTAATTGGAGTGAAGATACTGCTAAATATTTTATGCAAACTTTATATTTAAGTTACGGAAATAAAATTGAATTTATAATTTCAAATAATGATGCCATGGCTATAGGGGCTGTAAAAGCTTTACAGAAATATGGATTTAACACTGGAGATCCAAAGAAGATGATTCCAATCGTAGGTGTGGATGCTATACCAGAGGCAAGAGAATATATAAATAAAGGATATATGACAGGAACTGTTTTGCAAGATGCAAATGAAATGGCAAAGGTACTTTATATGAGTGGAGTTAATTTATTCAATGGTAGAAGTGCTATAGAAGGGATACCATATGGATTTGATGACACTGGAGTTTCAATTCGTATACCGTATAAAGAATATCCTCCTATAAATAAATAACTTAAAGATATTCTTTGTATTTGTAGTGAATATTGTGTTAATGTGGGATGAAAAATAAATTAATCTGGCCAAAATTAATTTTATTTTTTAATAAAGTTACAAATGTAATTATTTTAGTTGACAATGAACTTATATGATATATAAACTAAGGTATATGGTTTTATACTAAAAGGGAATAGGGTCGGAATCCCTAGCAGCCCTCGCTACTGTATTAAGCTACGAAATCTTAATAAACCACTGAAAAACAATTTTTGGGAAGGTAAGAAAGTAGGTATGATGCTTTAAGCCAGGAGACCTGCCATAAATCAATCATAAAATTTGCTTCGAGGAGGAAGGAAAATGAAAAAAATAATATCAAGATTTTTAGCAATTATATTTATTTTATCATTAGTTATTGCTATACCAACAAAAGAAACAGTACAAGCTGCTGTAGATAATAATACTTTGGAAAATATGATTAATACAACTGTAGATTATTTAGTTAAAAAGGATGCCTTATATGGAAATGAGTGGAGTGTTGTTGCAATAGCTCGTTCCAAGAAAAGTATACCATCTAGTTATTATGATAAATACTACAAGAGTGTAGAAGGTAAGATTATGGAGGAAGTAAAGAAAGCCGTGCCTTTTACTTCTGATGTAGCTAAGTCAGATTGGACATCAATTACTGATGCTGAAAAATTAGTGTTAGCATTAAATTCAATAGGAAAAGATCCTAAGAATGTGGTAGGATTAAATTTAGTGGATTTAATATGGAACAGAGAAGGTCTTGGAAATAATGGGGTTAGTGAACTTGCATATGCATTAATAGCTTTAGATTCTAAAAATTATGAAGCTCCAGCAAATTCAAAGAACACAAGAAGTTCTATAATTACAAAAATGTTATCACTTAGAACTGGAGATGGTGGATTTAGTTGGGATAATACAGCAGCTACTGCAGATATAGATACAACAGCTATGGTAGTTCAAGCTTTGGCAAAATATTATGATAGACCAGAAGTAAAAACTGCTGTTGATACATGTTTAAATATATTAAAAAATAATCAAACAGCAAAAGGTGACTACGTAAGTGTATATGGTTCTCAAACTTACGAAAGCCCATGTACAGCGGCACAGGTAGTTGTAGCTTTAGATAACCTAAAGAAAAATCCTACTTTAGTTCAAAGTGGATTTGTAAAAACAATGGATTTAATAGATGTTATGACTAGTTATTATGTGCAAGGTGGGGGATTTAAAAACTCTAGTACAGATGAAACTCCTGATAATATTGCATCTACACAATTATTATATGCTTTAGTATCATATGAAAGACTACTAGAAGGGAAAAATTCTTTATATGATCTTATAGATGTTAGTGTACAAGCAAAGCAACTGGAACCTCAAAAAGAAGAGCCTAAAGTTCAACAAATTGAAGTTCAAGATAGAAGTGTAGCTACTAATGTAACTGCTGGTGATACTGCAAAATCTAGTGAAGTAAATGAGATTAAAACTGGAGACAATGGAAGCTTTAATGTGTTATTAATTATTATGGCTGTTATGACAGGCGTAATGGTAGTAATTAGAAAGAAATCATTAAAAGAAGTTAGATAATTAGAGATCAATTCTTAATGGTATTATCCTTAAGAATTGATCTTATTTTGAATAGTTATAAGTATAGTTTAGAGTAATATTTGAGGTGATATTATAATGATAAGAAGATATTGGAAAGTAATAGCTATTTGTATATGTGTATTATTTGCTATAATTCTAGGAATAAGAGGTCTTAAAATACAAACACCTGAAGAGGTGGCGAGTAATAAAGTAGAAGTGATGCAAGATGAAAGTGGAAATACAGATGAGAAAAACGTAGATTCAAATTCACAAAATCAAGTAGTAAATAATGAAAGTGGTAATGATAAAGAAGAGGCTCAAAAGAGTGAATCTAATGAAACAGGGAAAGCGGTAACACCTGCTAGTAAAAATTCAAATGGATCAGAAAATACTGGTTCAGTAGAGTCAGCAAACAATAAACCTATGGATCAAGGGAATAATAATACAGGCACAAGTAATGGTACAAAGCAGGAAGCGCAACAAACTAAGTCATATGTTAACTTTTCTATTGATGCTAAAAATGTTTTGAATAATATGGAGAGTTTGACTGCGGGAAAAGAAAGTACTCTTGGAGACAATGGTAATATTTTTTTAGGAAAAATAGAAATTAATGATGGTGAAAGCGTGTTAGATGTTTTGATTAAGACAGGAATTCCTGTATCTCTGAACGGAAGTTACATTAAAGGAATAAATAATTTGTTTGAAAAAGACTGTGGTAGCAAAAGTGGATGGATGTACAAATATAATGGAAAAGTGCTGGGGAAATCAGCATCAGAGCAGAAAGTTTATAATGGAGATACTATAGCGTTTATATATACATGTGATTATGGAAATGATTTGAGGTAGTGAAGTTTATGTATAGAAAATCAATGGATAGTTTTTCAAGATTGCATCCTTTAATTAATTTTACATATTTTCTTTTTGTAATAATGTTTAGCATGTTTTTAATGGATCCTATCTTTTTAGGAATCTCATTAATAGGATCTATGCTATATTCAGTTTATTTAAAGGGAATAAAAGCCTTAAAGTTTAATGTCATATACATGATGCCAATGATTATATTTCTTACAATTTTGAACCCATTATTTAATCATGAAGGAGCTACAATAATTTTGTATATAAATAATAATCCAATAACTCTTGAAGCTATAATATATGGAGTTGCATCAGCTATTATGTTAGTTTCTGTATTGATATGGTTTAGTGCATATAATGTAGTTATGACATCTGATAAATTCATGTACTTATTCGGGAGGGTAATGCCAAAGAATTCTCTTATTGTAGCTATGGTATTAAGGTTTGTCCCAAGATTTAAGGCACAAATTAAAGTTATATCAAATGGACAGAAATCAATAGGGAAAGATATTACTAATGGAAATATCTTTGAAAGAATAAATCACGGAGTAAAGATTTTATCCATGTTAATCACATGGGCTTTAGAAAATGCTATAGAAACGGCAGATTCAATGAAGGCAAGGGGATATGGTTTAAAGGGAAGAACAAGCTTTTATTTATATAAGTTTAGCTTAAGAGATAAAATAATTTTAGGCGTATTATTGGTACTCATAGGGATAACATTATGTGGAATTAGCTTTGAGTTAGGAAGTGCAAATTATTTTCCAAAGATAAAAATAAATAATATTTCAAGTATTGGCTTGATAACATATTTAACATATTTCTTACTTAATATATTTCCTATAATTATTAATGTTTGGGAGGAGATTAAATGGAAATTATCAAAATAGAAGAGTTAACTTTTAAATATCCGCTTAAGGATAAACCAGCTTTAGTAGATATAAATTTAAGTATAAAAAGTGGAGATTTTGTATTGATTTGTGGAAAATCTGGATGTGGTAAAAGTACATTGTTAAAACATTTGAAGCCTACATTAATTCCACATGGAGATAGAAAAGGAGCTGTTTTTTATAAAGGAAAAAGAATTGAAGATATAAGTGAAAGAAAAGCAGCAGAAGAACTAGGATATGTATATCAAAATCCGGAAAATCAATTGGTTACTGATAAGGTATGGCATGAACTAGCTTTTGGGTTAGAAAATTTAGGGTATGATAATGATGCCATAAGAGTTAGAGTTTCGGAAATGGCAAGTTATTTTGGTATAGAAAAGTGGTTTTATAAGGATGTAACAGAGTTATCAGGAGGGGAAAAGCAAACATTGAATTTAGCTTCTGTTATGGCTATGAATCCAAGGGTTTTAATATTAGATGAACCGACATCACAGTTAGATCCTATAGCAGCAAATGAATTTTTAGATACTATTGAAAAGATAAATAAGGATCTTGGAGTAACTGTAATATTAACAGAGCATAGACTAGATAAAGTTTTTTCAATGGCAGATAAGGTTCTTGTTATGGAAAAAGGTAAAGTTATAACTTATGATAAACCAAAGAATATAGGTGCTTTTTTAAAGAAAAGTGAAAATGATATGTTTTTATCTCTTCCAACTGCTACAAAGATATATGCTGAGGTAGTTAATGATTTAGATTGTCCTATAACTCTTAGAGATGGTAGAAGGTGGCTTCAGAAGTTATTGAAGGATAATGAAAGAGTAATAACTGAAATAGAAGCAGAAGATAAAATTTTTGATGAAAAAATTATAGAAATTAGAGAAGTTTGGTTTAAATATGATAAACATTCAGAAAATGTAGTAAAGGATTTTTCATTAACTGTACATAAAGGTGAATTTTATTCTATATTAGGTGGAAATGGAACAGGAAAAACTACTAGTCTTAATTTAATTAGTGGGATAAATAAGCCTTATAGAGGAAAAGTTTATATTAAAGGAAAAGATGTTAAAAAATATTCATCTAATGAGCTATTTAATAAGAATTTAGGAGTGCTTCCGCAAAATCCGCAAACTATATTTGTAAAAAATACTGTTAGAGAAGATTTGATGGAGATATTATTTGATGTAAATATAAAGGAAGAGGAAAAGGAAAGAAAATTATCAAAGATTTCACAAGTAGTAGAAATAAATGATATTTTAGATATGCATCCATATGATTTAAGTGGGGGAGAAGCTCAAAAAGCAGCTTTAGCAAAGGTATTAATGCTTGAACCTGAAATACTACTTTTAGATGAGCCAACTAAAGCTTTAGATAATCACTATAAGGAAAAGTTTGGTGAAATATTAAAAAGACTTCAATGTCAGGGGAAAACTATAATTATGGTAACTCATGACTTAGAATTTGCTGCTGAGTATTCAGATACTTGTGGAATGTTTTTTGACGGAAATATTGTAACGAGCGGAGTGCCTAAGAAATTTTTTAGCGAAAATAATTTTTATACAACTTCAGCTAACAAGATAAGTAGATATGTATTTAAAGGTGCGGTGACTTGTAAGGATGTGATTAGCTTATGCAGAAAAAACTTGTAAACAAAAAAATAATTAGTCTAGTAGTAATTTTATTTTTTATCACTTTAACTATTTTTTGTGGCATATTCATTTTAGGAGATAGAAAATATTATTTTATTAGTTTGCTTATTATTATCCTCAGCATTATACCTTTTTTAATGTTATTTGAAAAAAAAAGATTACAGGCTAGAGAGATGGTATTGATAGCAGTACTTGTTGCTATAGCTGTAGTTGGAAGAATGGCTTTTTTCATGATTCCACAGTTTAAGCCAGTTATGGCAATAGTAATAGTTGCAGGTGTTTGTTTTGGAAGAGAAGCAGGATTTTTAACTGGAGCATTATCAGCTTTTGTATCTAATTTTTTCTTTGGACAAGGACCTTGGACTCCGTGGCAAATGTTCGCCTTTGGATTAGTTGGCTTTTTAGCTGGATTGATATTTAGTGAGAGTAAACTTAAGGAAAAGAGATGGCTCTTATGTTTATTTGGAGGAGTAACCACCTTAATTATTTATGGAGGATTAATTAATTTAAGCACTCTATTTATAACAATGCAGAAGGTTACTTTGGAAGCTGTTTTAGCTGTATATGTTTCAGGATTTTATTTTGATTTAGTTCATAGTGCTTCTACTGTTATATTTTTAGCCCTTATTTATAAACCCATGCTAGGAAAGATGGAACGTATTAAAATGAAGTATGGAATTTAGTAAGTCCATGAGGTTGAAATTTTTCTGTGATTATATAAAAGCCTCCAACTATTACTATTGTTGATAGTTGGAGGTTTGTTTTGTAAATTATTCACATATTAAAGCTTGTATATGTACGCCTTACTAATTGGAATTATTTAAACTCATTAATTTAAAGTAGTTGCAGTAACTGTTCCACTTTCAAAGCAAATTATACCTTCTTGATTACGAGCTTTAACACTTATATCATAAGATGTGTTTGTAGTTAATCCTTTAATAGTAAAGTTCTTGTTAGTAAGCAAAATCCATGTTGGAGTTGTTGTTAATGTACCATCTAGTGCAACGTACTGAGAGCCTACTTTTATTTGATATCTTAGTTTATTAATAGAATTAGGTTGCCAACTTATTGAAATTGAATCTTTGCCAATTTGGGTAACTTTAATATTAGTTGCACTTGGTAAGTTATCTATATAATTTTGAATAGCATCTAATCTACTTTGGAGTGTATCTCTATTACTATCTCCTTCTGGTAATAAATTGATTGCAGCTTGAGCTGAATCAACATTAGCTTGCACTTTAGTGTTTTCTGCATTTTCAACTTTAGTTGTAGCGTAATTAACATTATCAATGTAGAGTTGCACTGCTGTTAGCCTTGTTTGTAATGCAGTTTTAGGTGCTCCATCTATTAATGCTGTTACTAATGTTTGCGCTGAAGTTACATCTGCTTGTAATTTTGTTACTTCTGCTTTAGCTACTGCATTAGTTGCATTAGCTAATTGTGTTTGATAAGTAATAGAGGCTTGTACAGCATTCAATCTATTCTGTAGAGCAGTTCTAGTATTGTCACCAACTGGTAATAAGTTAATAGCAGATTGTGCTAAATCAATACTAGCTTGTGTTTTAGTAGTTTCTGCAGATGTTACCTTAGTTGTTGCAGCAGCTACATTATTAATATAATTTTGAACTGATGTTAATCTTGCTTGAAGCGCTGTTTTATCAGCTCCATTTTGTAATGCTGTTACTAGAGATTGGGCAGAAGTTACATCTGTTTGTAGTTTAGAGTTTTCTGCTTTAGCGACTGCATTTTTAGCATTTAATAATTGAGCTTGGTAAGTTAAATAAGTTTTAACTGCATCAAGTCTTTTTTGAAGAGCTATCCTATTAGAATCTCCATTTGGAAGGGAATTGATAGAAGCTTGAGCAGAAGAAATATTAGCTTGAGTTTTGGTGTTTTCAGCAGCAATTACAGCATTTGTCGCATTAGATAAATTATCTATATAATATTGTACTTTATATAGTCTATTAGTTAAATTACTATAATCATCTCCAGAATTTTCTGGTAAGTCATTTAGTAGAGTTTTAGCAGCATTTACATCAGACTGTAATTTAGAATTTTCTGCTTTTAATACAGCTTCTGTAGCACGATCTAAACTGAAAAATATATTTGATATTAATACTGGTGTGGTAGTATTATCTGATTTAAGAAGCTGGCGAAGTCCTGAAGTTTCTCCTGTAAACCAAATGGTACCATCATTTTTTACGAATATTGTATAACCATCGCCGGCAATTACTTGAGCCACATTGTCAATTGACATTTTAGCTAGCTGGCTTTGACTATTAGTATTTCCAATTCCTAGCTGACCTGACATGTTTGAGCCAACGCCCCAAACAGTACCATCATTTTTAAGAAATACAGTATGCCATTTTCCACAGCTAACTTGTTTTACACCACTTATAGGTATTTGCTTTAATGTAGTTTGGCTATAACTAAAAATGTCTCCCATACCATTATTGGATCCATATCCCCAAACAGTACCATCATTTTTAAGGTATAGTGTATTTTCATAACCACAAGAAATTTGTTTAAGATCAGAATATCTAAAGTTAGTTATAGTTGTTGGATCAGATGTTGTCTTACTTAAACCAATGGCATCAGCATTTCCTACGAACAGTAGAGTATTATCATTTCTTACTAAGATACAATTGTATCTTCCTGAAATCATTTTCTTGATGCCAGAGATTCCAGTATTAGCTGGAGTTGTAGATTTTCTATTTCCAAATGATCCAGAATACCAAAGGCTCCCATCATTCTTTAAGTAAAGTGCATACTCAGCACCACAATTAATTTCCTTAACATCAGATATAGAGACCTTTACTGGTGAACTTTGATCTGTAGTAGAGCCTATTCCTAATTGGCCAGTAGCATTCCAACCAGATGAGTATAATGTACCATCATTTTTTAGAATAACAGAAAAGCCTCTGCCATGGGAAATTTGTTTAATATTATCTACAGACAATTTTGAAGGTTTATAATACTCAGTGCTTCCTGTACCAAGTGCTTGACCATTACCAAGACCTAAGGCAGTACCATTATTTTTAATAAATGTAACAGTATAATCCCCAGCTGAAATTTCCTTAATACCTACCTTACTAGCATTAGGCAAAGAGATGCTATCTAATGCACTAACTTTAAGAGCCTTAGAAAATAATAAGTTGCATCCGAATACAATTGCAAATAAGCTAATCGTAGGCACAATATTTGAGATCCACTTAAACTTTGATTTTTTGAGTAAAAACGACATTTTAAACATTCCTTTCTCATAATTGTATATTTATCATAATATTACAATAAAAGTATACTATAAATTCAAACTATATACAATACATGGGGGATTTTGTATTATATTGGGATAAAATGTATATTAGAACAAATAATTATGTGGAAAGTATTGGCGGCTAGGTTTATAATGGTAGATTCAATGAAAATGAAGTGTTGGAAGATGGAGAGTTAGTACAACGTTATTGTATTAATATATAAAATTATGCAATTAATTGTTTTATTAGAGAGAATGTAATTTATCAATTATTTCTATAGAAATAATTGTAATTATATACATTATAGTGTAAATTATTATTATATATGGAAGAAGAGGTAATGCAACGGTAAATTCTTATTTGATGTTATAGAGAGTTTTACAAGTATAGGTTGTATATCTTAATATGTAATTTATGGAGGATAGATTTATGAGAAAAAGGACAAAGATATTAGTCAGTATTTTAACAACCATAAGTACCTTAGCTATGATTGAAACTGTAGGATTTGCTGCAGATACTAAATCAGAATTAGCAATGTTAACAGATGAAGCATCAATTCCAAAAGTTATTTCTGAGATGACTCTTGATGAAAAGTGTCAGATGGTTTGTGGAATAGGGTTAATGACTCCATATGGTGGGGCTGGTGCTACTTTTGCTATTCCAAGACTAGGAATACCAAGTGTAGAACTTACAGACGGACCTCAGGGAGTTAGAATGGGAGGATTAGTAATTACACCTAACTATGCACCTACTAAATATGCTACTTGCTTTCCAAACCCTTTATTAAATGCTTCAACATGGTCACCAGAATTAATAAATAAAGTTGGAAAAGCTATGGCGGAAGAATGTAGAAGTTATGGTGCAGATGTTTTATTGGCACCTGCTATGAATATAATTAGAGATCCTTTAGGCGGAAGAACTTTTGAGTATTATTCAGAGGATCCATATGTAACAGGTGTATTAGGCACTGAAGCAGTTAAAGGGATTCAATCACAAGGGATAGGAGCATGCATTAAACATTTTGCTTGTAACAATCAAGAGAATAACAGGATAGATGGAGATGAAATAATATCAGATAGAGCTTTAAGAGAAATTTATCTTCCACAATATGAAAAAGCTACAAAGGAAGCAAATCCTTGGTCAGCTATGGCTTCATATAATAAGGTCAATGGTACAAGAATGACAGAAAATAAATATCTTATGGAAGATGTATTAAGAGGAGAATTTGGGTTTGATGGTATGATTATGTCAGATTGGGGGGCATATAATAGAGCAGAAGCTTTCAAGGCAGGATTAGACATGAATCAGCCAGGTGGATTTTATAATATGAGTGGAATTCTATTGCCAGCATGGTTAATGCAGATAAAACCTGCTGTTACATCATGGAATGCAATAAAAGAAAGTGATCTTGATAGAGCAATTACAAATATTTTGAAACTTATTATTAAGACACCTACATTTAAAGGGGAATACGGTGATAAAGAGAAGTTTAAAAATAAAACAACACTTAGTACAGAAATAGCTACTAGAAACCAGTCATTATCAAGAGAATTGGCAGCAGAAGGAATAGTGCTTCTTAAAAATCAAAATAATACTTTACCTATTAGAAATAACAAAATAATTTCTGTGGCAGGAAAAAATGCCTTTGATAATAGAGGAATTATTTATGAAGGAAATGGAAGTGCAACTGTAAATGCAGATCCAAAAGGAGTTGTTTCTCTTACTCAAGGATTGAAAAATGCAGGATTTAGTGTAATCAGTAAATTTAATAATAAAAATATAGTAGAGGGAATATCTACGGAAGGTGCTGCAAATTTAGCTGCTACTACAGATAGTTCTGTTATTTCAATAGGATTACCTGGGCATGAAGGTTCGGATTATGGTTCTATGAGTTTATCAAAAGATCAAATTAGTCTTATAAAGACTCTGGGGGATGAATATCATAAACTTCACAAAAAGGTAGTTGTAGTGTTAAATACTGGTGCACCTGTGGAAGTTTCAAGTTGGGAACAATATGCAGATTCTATCCTTTGGGTAGGGCTTCCAGGAAGTGAAGGAGCAAATGCAATAGGTGATATAATAAAAGGTGCAGTGAATCCTTCAGGAAAGCTTACTGTTACATGGCCTGTTAATTATTATGATGTGCCGGATTCTAGTTATTTTCCTAAAAACACCAACACGCCAGTTAACTATAAGGAAGGTATTTATGTTGGATACCGCTATTACGATACTAAAAATGTAGCTCCATTATATAGGTTTGGATATGGACTTTCATATACAACATTTAAGTATAGCAATATAAAATTAAGTTCAGATAAGTTCTATTTAAATGATGATAATTCAAGGTTTATTGTATCTGTTGATATAACTAATACAGGAAATGTAGCTGGTAAAGAAGTAGCTCAACTTTACATAAAAGATGTACAAGCATCTGTAGATAGGCCAGAGAAGGAATTAAAAGGCTTTGTAAAGACAAGAGTATTAAATCCAGGTGAAACACAGACAGCTGAATTTAGTATAAACAAAAGAGATCTTTCGTTTTATAGTGAAAATAATAAAGCTTGGGTTCAAGAAACAGGGGAATTTAATGTGATTGTTGGAGGAACTTCAGATGATAAAGTGCTTCAGAGTGAAGGAGAGAAAGCAAAATTTAATGCATTAAATTAGTTCAATATCTAATAAAAAGAACAGTACCCAATTTCTTTTCATATCATATAATATGAAGAAGGAGGCGGTTATGTGGTAGATAAGTCTCGTTTTAAGAATCATGGATTATGGGTTTCTATAGCAGCTTTAATTCCTGTATTATTAAAAGTTGCAGGAGTAGATATATTGCCAGATAACTATTCAAATATCACCAATCTAGTTCTTGGAATATTAGTAATGCTTGGAATACTAAACAATCCAACTACAGAGTGTAAGTGGTATTCAGATGATGATAAACAAGTACAAAGTAACACTAAAAATTAAAGATAAAGTTAGGCTGTCCAAATTAAATTTGACAGCCTATTTTTAGATTAATCACCATTATAAAGAGACAAGAACTTCTTAAGTAAGTCATCAGGCATTTTCATGCAGCCAATATCGCCATGTCGCAAATCATTTTCTATGTCTCCATGACAGTCAGAACCTGCACTTACAAGAAGATTATTTTCTCTTGCTAAAGTTAAAAGTATTTTTTCATCTTCAAAGGTGTTTTGAAAATATATGCCCTCTATTCCATCAAGACCTATATTTAAGAAATCATCTAAAGGAGAATTCTTAATTAATACAGGATGAGCTAAGAAAACCATAGCATTAAATTTTTTTAATAGTTTTACACCTTCTTTTGTAGACATTTTTGTTGTAGGGACAAAGGCAGGACAATCTTTACCTATAAAGTTGTTAAAGATATATTCATTATCATAAGGATAACCAGCACTTATTATTTCTTGCGCAATATGAGGTCTTGCTACAACATCTTTTCCTCTATGTAGTACATTTTCAAAGTTTATTTCTATATTAAATATTTCTTTAAGTTTCTCGACCATTTTTTTAGCTCGTATAAGCCTATGGTTTTGCATATTACTTAAAATCTCAATAAATTCAGGGTCTTTGTAATTGGCATCTTTAAAAAAGCCTAAAAGATGAATACTTTCATTATTATGAGTTGTTGATAATTCTATTCCAGGGATTATGGTTAAGCCTAATTTATCTGCTACAAAAGTTGCTTCTTCAATACCTCCCACTGTATCATGATCAGTTATAGCTAAAAAATTAACTCCATTAGCATAAGCTCTATTGGCCATTTGAGTTGGGGTTAAAATTCCATCAGAAAAGGTGGTATGAGTGTGAAAATCAACAGAAATCAAAAAAATCTACTCCTTCCCTATTATTAATTTTATAAAGATAAAACTGTGTTATAATTTACGTATTATTAGTATTTTACTATAGTTTATTACATCTCACAACATATATGCATGGAGGGAAAAATGTTACTTATGATAGATAACTATGATTCCTTTGTTTATAATCTTGTTAGGTATTTTAATGAGTTAAAACAGGAAATAGTAGTTTACAGAAATGACAAAATTGTATTAGATTTTATAGAAGAGCAAAATTATTCAGGAATAGTTCTTTCACCAGGGCCAAAGAATCCAAAGGAAGCTGGATTATGTTTAGATATTATAGATAGATTTAAAGGAAAAATCCCTATACTTGGTATATGTTTAGGGCATCAGTGTATAGGTCATTATTTTGGTGGAGAAATTATAAAAGGAAAGGAGCCAGTTCATGGTAAATTAAGCTATGTGGAGCATAATGGAAGAGGGATATTTACAGGCATTAAAAATCCATTAAAGGTTACTAGATACCATTCCTTAGTAGTTTTGGATAAAAACTTACCAGAGGAACTTTTAGTAACAGCCAGAACTAAAGATGGTGTTATCATGGGGCTAACTCATAAATTTTATCCTATATATGGAGTTCAATTTCATCCAGAAGCAGAACTTACGGAAGATGGGCATAAAATATTAAAAAATTTTATTATGGAATGTAAGAGGTTTAATAATGAGGATAAAGGAACTAGAAAACTATTATAATCCACTTGATGTATATAGAATTTTTAAAGATGAAAAGGATAGTGTGTTTCTTGACAGCTCTAAGGAAGGGAGCCCTTTTTCATTATTTTCCTTTATAGGAATTAATCCATTATGGAAATTTGAATCTATAGGGAAAAGTTCTTATTTAGATGGAGAAAAGTTAAAGGGAGAAGATCCTTTTAAAAATCTTGAAAAGCTATTGGGAGATAGAAAGATTAAAGAAAAATCTAATCTACCTTTTATAGGGGGAGTAATAGGTTATTTTTCCTATGATATAGGAAGAGATTTAGAAGATTTACCTAGTACAGCTATAGAAGATTTTTATGTGCCAGATAGCAAATTCTTGTTATACGAAAATATAATTATTTTTGATTTGATTGAGAAAAAAACATATATATCAGCATTAAGTGGGGATAAAAGCATAAGAGCTGTTGAAGAAAAACTCAAGTGTTATAAAGAGCAAGAAGAGATTGGTTTTAAAGAAAAGAATACTAGATTCTATTCTAATTTTACAAAAGAAGAGTATAAAAAGCGTATCACTAGGCTTAAAGAATATATAAGGAGCGGAGATGTATATATAGCTAATATGACAAGAAGAATATGGTGTGAGACTAGTGAACCAGCTTTTGAAATGTATGAAAAGCTTAGGAGTATAAATAAAGCTCCATTTTCTGCATTTATGAATTTTGAGGATTTTCAGGTAGTAAGTTCTTCACCAGAAAGATTTTTATCCATAAAAGATAGAAAAGTTACTACAAGACCAATTAAAGGGACAAGACCTCGTGGAAGAAATGAAGAAGAGGATAATTATTATAGAGAAGAATTAATTAATTCAGAGAAGGATAAATCAGAACTTCTTATGATAGTGGATTTAGAACGTAATGATTTAAGTAAGACATGTAAGCCTAATACAGTTAAAGTTACTGAATTATTTAAGATAGAAAAATATTCTACAGTATTTCATTTAGTATCAACGGTGGAAGGGATACTTAAGAATGGGATATCATCGATTGAATGTTTAAAAGAATGTTTTCCAGGTGGCTCTATAACAGGGGCTCCTAAAATTCGGGCTATGGAAATTATAGAAGAGCTTGAAGAATTAAAAAGAAATTTGTATACTGGGGCAATTGGTTACTTTGATTTAAGAGGAAATTGTGATTTTAACATAATTATACGAACAATAATCAAGAAAGGTGATAAGGCATACTTTGGAGTAGGTGGAGGCATAACATGGGATTCAATAGAAGAAGATGAATGGTGTGAAACTTGTGACAAAGCAAAAGCCTTAATGAAGGTACTTTAAAATGAGAAAGATAATTTATGAAGAAGAGAATATCTTACTTGATGAAGGAAGTGTTTTTGGAAAGGGTGTTTTTGAAACTATTTTGTGGCTTGATAAACCTGTATTCCTAAAAGAACATATAGAGAGGCTAAGGGCTTCAATGGAGGTAATTGGGCTAAATGAGTTAGAAGAAGATATGCTTATGGATTTTCTAAAAAAGTTAAAAATTCAAAATAAAGCATTAAAGGTTATGGTAACTCCTTTGAACATAGTTATAAGTAAGAGAGATATTTTGTATAAAAGTCAAGATTATAAAAGAGGTATGACTCTAGGTTTATCAACAGTTAGAAAAAATAGCTCATCTAGGTTAACATATATAAAATCTATATGTTATATAGAAAATATATTAGAAAAAGAAAAGGCGAAAAAGGATGGGTTTGATGATGCTTTATTTTTGAATGAAAGGGGCTATTTAACGGAAACTAGTTGCAGTAATATATTTTTGATAAAAAGTGGCAAAATTATTACTCCAAAGGTGGAGAATGGGCTATTAAGTGGTATAATAAGAAAATGGGTTATTGAGAATTATAAAGTTTATGAAAAAGATATTTTATTTGATGATCTAAAAGAGGCAGATGAAGTTTTTATAACCAATAGCCTAATGGGAATAATGAAGGTAAATAAAATAGATAGATTCATATATAATAAAGAAACATTTATAAGTGCGATTAAAGATAAGTATGATAAATGTATTTTTATATAAAAGTATCTAAGAAAAAGGAGAACTACCTTGGATAAAGTCAATGAAATATTAAATGATTTAAGATATAGGTCTTATTTAAAGAGATTAGAATTACTTGAAGAAGATAGGAAGTTCTGTAGGCATACAATGGAACATTTTCTTGATGTGGCTAGAATAGCATATATAAAAGTTCTTGAGAGTAAGTTAAACTATTCCAAGGAAGTTATATATGGGGTAGCTTTACTTCATGATATAGGAAGGGTTCTAGAATATGAAGAATGTGTGCCACATCATGAAGGTAGCGTTATAATTGCAGAAGAAATATTGGATGATACTAGTTTTTCACAAGAAGATAAAGATAGCATACTAAGGGCTATTGAAGCACATCGAAAAGATGATAGCAAAGATGAATTATCTAAAATTATATATGCCAGTGATAAAGTATCGAGAAATTGTTTTAATTGTAAAGCCATAGATGAGTGTTATTGGAGCGATAATAAGAAAAACTTTTATATAAGTTATTAGAAATAAAACGGGGGTAGGAAAAATGAAAATAGGTAATAAAGATTTTGTTATGGGAGAAAGAACTTATGTTATGGGAATTTTAAATGTAACTCCTGATTCTTTTTCTGATGGAGGAAAATATAATGAAATTGATTTAGCCTTAAGAAGAACAGAAGAATTAATAAAAAATGGAGCAGATATAATAGATATAGGTGGAGAGTCTACAAGGCCTAATTTTGAAGTTGTAAGTGTGGAAGAAGAGATACATAGAGTTGTACCTATAATTAAAGCAATAAAAGAAAAGTTTAATATAGCTGTTTCGGTAGATACTTATAAGGCAAGAACTGCAGAAGAAGCCATAAAGGCAGGTGCTGATATAATAAACGATATTTGGGGATTTAAAATGGATAAGGATATGGCGAAGGTTGCAGCAAAGTATGATGTTCCATGTATTCTTATGCATAATAGAGAAAGTATTCCTTATAAAAATTTAATGACTGATGTAATGATGGATTTAGTGGATAGTGTTAATATAGCGCTTGAGGCAGGTGTTAAAAGAGAAAATATTATTTTAGATCCAGGCATAGGATTTGCAAAGACTTACGAAGAAAATTTAATAGTAATGAACAATCTTGAAATGATTAGAAATTTAGGATTCCCAGTACTTTTAGGAACTTCAAGAAAATCTATGATAGGATTAACTCTTGATTTGCCTGTAAATGATAGAGTTGAAGGTACTTTAGCAACTACAGTTATAGGAATAATTAAGGGATGCGAATTTATAAGAGTTCATGATGTTCTTGAAAATAAAAGAGTTTGTCTTATGACGGATAAGATATTAAATGCTAGGTAGTGATATTTATGGATAAGATTTATATAAAGAACTTTGAGATATTTGCCAATCATGGCGTATTTAGTGAAGAAAAAAATTTAGGACAGAAATTCATTTTGGATATAGAATTAAGTTTGCCTTTGGAGGAAGCGGGAAAAACTGAAAATTTGAAAAAGTCAGTTCATTATGGAGAGCTTTGTTTAGGCATTGAAAGGGTATTTACTGAAAAGAGCTATGATCTTATTGAATCTGCAGCTGAAAAGATAGCAGAATTTACTTTGACTACCTATCCTATTATAAAGAGTGTTAAGGTAAAGTTAAAAAAACCATGGGCGCCAATAGGAAGACATGTAGACTATGCAGCTGTTGAAATAGAAAGAGGATGGCATGAAGCCTATCTTTCTGTTGGAAGTAATATTGGAAATAAAGAAGATAACTTAAATATAGCAATCAAGATGTTAAAAGAAACTAAAGAAGTAATGGTTGAAAAGGTATCCTCATTTATAGTAACAGAGCCATGGGGAAATGTTGATCAGGATGAGTTCCTAAATGGAGCTTTAATGATAAGAACAACTTTATCTCCGAAGTACCTTTTAGATAAACTTTTAGAAATTGAAGAGAAAATGCATAGAGTGCGTGAAGTTAAATGGGGACCAAGAATAATAGATTTAGATGTAATTTTTTATGATGATTTGGTTTTAGAGGACGACTACATAACAATCCCCCATCCAAGGATGGAGGAAAGGGAATTTGTATTAAAACCATTAAGTGAGATTGCACCAAATAAAGTACATCCTTTACTTAACAAAAGAATATTTAAAATGCTAGAAGAACTTAAGTAATGATAAAGTTGTTATTTCAAAGCCTTGGCGCGATTTTCTACATGTTTGCAGAAGTCATAAAGATTATAATGTTTAGGTATATCTTTCATAGAGAGAATATCTTCTTTGTAATTTCCATCCCAAGGGTATATAGCAACTAAATTTTCATTGTAAACTTTAATAATATATTTACTATCCTGAAATTTTATTCTTAATTGGTAGGGCTCCTTTTCTTTAGGGAGCTCTTCATCTTTATAATTTTCATCTGATAAAGAACCTATAAAATTTTCTATGATTTGATTTTCATCCTCGGGGACGGAAATATCTTTATATAAATTAGTGTCAAAAAATTCAATGGAGAAATGTTCATCTTTAAGAAGTTTGGTATAAATTTCTTTTGTGTATATGGCAATGTCACTTTTTTCTTTTAGATGTATGTATTTGGGATCATCAAAAGCACAACCTTGCAAAATGAATATTAATAAAAAAATACATAATAATCTTATCTTTTTCAAAATAATACCTCCTAGCATAGTAACTACCCTAATAATGTATTCATCTATATTATTTTTAGAACAAGTTATGGAAAGTACTTGTTTAAAAGCTTATGGAGTGGAGATAATCTTTAATAGAAAATATTTATTGGAGGTTAGGATGATTAGTATTGTAAAAAGAGGAGTTTCTTTTTTGTATGCATTTATAACTGTATATTTTATTTATTCTCTATCTATTGTGCTTTTAAAGGTAGGCTTTGATGGAGCTTCTAGGGAAATATTCTTTTCAACTTTAGCTATATATTTATCGATTCCAATAGTAAACTACAATAAAGCTAAGGGGAATATAGTAAGTGGTCTTATAGAAGAGAATTATAAGATCACTAAAGAAGTTGAAAAACTTAAGGAAAAAGCAAACATTATGGAAGGAGTAATTTTAAAAGATAGGAAAAGTGATTTTAAAATAGAAAATATAGTGGTGACTAATAGAGGTGTTTTTAACATAGTAAAATGCAATTATAAAGGTGACCTTGAGATTAAGAAAAATAATAGATGGTATAAGCATAGTAGGAATGGAATTAACGAAGTCATATCCCCTATAACAGAGGTTAGGAAAAATAGAAATTATCTCGCAAAGATATTGGATGAGGAATTTATTATAGATTTAATAGTAATAGTAAATGATAGAGCCTTTCTTATAGGTGAAGAAAATTCTGATGTTCCTGTAGTTAGATATGATGAATTATATAACTATATTAGTGAATATCTAGTAGAAGAAGAGATTAATGAAGATAAAATTTATGATAAAATCTATGAAAAGGTGATAAAGGTAAATAATATTCAAGAGGAGAAAGAATTATATAATAAATTTGTGGATAA
The DNA here is from genome assembly GCF_007115085.1 of Clostridium sp. HBUAS56017. Lineage (NCBI taxonomy): Bacteria > Bacillati > Bacillota > Clostridia > Eubacteriales > Clostridiaceae > Clostridium > Clostridium sp. HBUAS56017. Next base: position 98,482 of record NZ_SULK01000008.1, read on the forward strand.
TATATGGACATTTAGGGGCAGATTGATTTTTATTTCAGTTTTCTTTGTTCTTTATTTATTCAATGTAGCTTATATGCAAAAAGTGTGAGAGAATTATATTAAAATTTTTAAAGATTATACTAGGGGGAAAAATGAGAAATATATTTTATTGTGATACGAAAATAGGAAAGATAGGAATCGAAGAAAACGGTGAAGCAATTACAAAAGTGTATCTAGTGAATAAAGATTTGCAAGATGATATAGGTGAGAAAACAGAAACAATATTGCTAAAAAAAGCTGTAAAAGAACTTAATGAATATTTTGAAGGAAAACGGAGTTCTTTTGATTTACCTTTAGAACCAGGAGGAACTGAATTTCAAAAAAAGGTATGGAAGGCTCTAATAGAAATTCCTTGTGGAGAAACAAGGAGTTATGGAGAAATTGCAAAAGTAATTGGAAATGAAAAAGCAGCAAGAGCTGTTGGAATGGCTAATAATAAAAACCCAATTATGATAATAATTCCTTGCCATAGGGTAATAGGAGCTAATGGGAGTTTAGTTGGATATGCTGGAGGGCTGAATATAAAGGAAAAACTTCTTGAATTAGAAAAGAATTGTATGAATAGATGAGACTAAATAAACACACAGAATTTTTTGTGTGTTTATTTTGGTCTCATTTGTCTAATAATAGATTTTGTTTCTTTATCTATACTTAAAGATTAGTTTTCATCTCCAAGTTCTTCCCAAGATTCATAAAGTTCTTCGATTAGAACTTCTGTTTGTTTGATAGATTTATTAACTCTTTCACTTTCTGTTGGGTTTGAGTAAACTTCTTCTAAACATAAAGATTCTTGAAGTTTAACAAGTTCAGATTCAGCAGAGCTTATATCTTCTTCTAATTTTTTGATTTTCAATTTTTTAGCCTTTTCTTCTTTTTCAGCTTCACGTTTTTTCTTTTTATCTTCTTTTATTTGGGTTTTTGTTTTTCCACCTGCTATCGCTTCCAAGGTATCAAACCTATGAGGATTTTTCTTTTTTTCAACATAGTAATTATAGTTACCTAGATATTCAGATAAGCCACCTTCTTTTAATTCAATAATTCTACTTATAACTTTATTTAAGAAATACCTATCATGAGATATAACAATTAATGTACCATCATAACTTAATATAGCATCTTCTAAAGCTTCTCTAGACATAATATCGAGGTGGTTAGTAGGTTCATCGAGGAGTAGAAGGTTTGCTTTAGAAAGCATTAATTTTAACAAATTAATTCTACATTTCTCTCCACCACTTAGTTTGTCAATAGTTTTAAAAACATCATCTCCGGTAAACAAAAATGATCCTAAGACTCCACGCAATTTTGAAGTAGTTAATTCAGGAAAGTCATCCCATACCTCATCAATTATAGTTTTGGTTTGAGATAGGTTAGATTGTTCCTGATCATAGTAACCTACATTTACATTTACTCCTAAAGATTTTGTACCAGTATCAGGTTTTATTTTATTCATTATAATATTGAATAATGTAGTTTTACCTCTTCCGTTTTCTCCTATTAATGCTATTTTTTCTCCTCTTTTTAGATCCAAAGAAACATTAGAAAATAAGTGTTTATTTTCAAAACTTTTGCTAAGGTTTTCTAGGTGCAAAACATCAAATCCGCTTTTTACAGATGTTTCAAAGTTAATTTTTGACGCAGCTTTTTCTTTATCAGGAGTATCTACTTTTTCAATCTTTTCTAGTGCTTTTTCTCTGCTTTCAGCGGCTCTAATACTTTTTTCTCTATTGAAAGATCTGAATTTTTCAATTATAGCTTCTTGCCTTTTAATTTCAGCTTGTTGTAAGTTGTAAGCTTTTAATTGGCTTTCATAATCTTTTTTCCTTAGTTCAAGATATTTTGTATAAGGTGCATTATATGTATTAACATGACCATTTATAACTTGAAAGGTTCTATTAGTTACTGAGTCAAGAAAAAATCTATCATGAGATATGACTAGTACAGAACCTTTATAGGATTTTAAATACTCTTCAAGCCACTCTATGGCTTCAAGATCTAGGTGATTGGTAGGCTCGTCTAAAAGTAGTATATCTGGAGATAAAAGCAGTAATTTACATAATGCAACTCTGGTTTTTTGCCCACCACTTAACTTGATGATTTTTTTTTCAAAATCTTCTTCGAGAAAACCTAACCCTTTAAGCACTCGACTTATTTCACCTTTATAAGTGTAGCCACCTCTATTTGTATAAAGTTCTTGAGCTGTAGTATAATCTTTAATTAATTTATTATGATAATCTGCATTATCTTCATCATAAGGTTCATTCATTTTACTTTCTAGAGTTATAAGCTTATTTTCGATACCTGTGAGATCAGAGAATACTGTTAACATTTCGTTATATATTGTATTTTCGGTTTCAAGATCAAGGTGTTGAGCAAGATATCCTATTGTTTTATTTTTATCTATAAAGATTTCTCCGTTATCATAACTAATTTGTTTAGAAATTATTTTGAAAAGAGTAGATTTACCTTCTCCATTAGCTCCAATAATACCTACTTTATCATTTTCATTGATGGATATGGTTACATCTTTAAGAATTTCATCTATACCATAACTTTTACTAATATTTTTACAACTTAAAACAATCATTTACTTTTCCTCCGGCTAAATTTTGGGTAAACTATAGATAATAATAAAAAGATTACCCAAGTATCTTAGATAATTATACTATTTAACTGATTTCATAGCAATTTATAAGAATAAGATATATTTTGTGTCATTGACTAAATGATAAGTTGAGGTATAATTATAAATGACCATTAGTCATATAGGAGGAAGAAATGCCTAAAGAAAAAAAAATTATTAGCAAGATAATAGAGAATAAAAAAAAGAAGGAAGAGGAACTATATACAGCTGCTTATGAGCTATTTACAACAAAAGGAGCTAATAATACAGCAATAGATGAAATAGTAAAAAAGGCAGGGGTAGCAAAAGGGACCTTTTATCTATACTTTAAGGATAAATATGATATAGTTAATAAATTGATACTTAAGAAGAGTAGTCAAGTTATAAGAGAAGCTATGGATAAAACCGCAGAACAGGGAATCGAAGCATTTCAGGACAGAACATTATTTTTTATTGACTATGTAATTAACTATTTAAAAGATAATAAGTTGATTTTAAAACTTATTAATAAAAACTTATCTTCAGGGTTATTTAAGAGAGCATTAAGGAAGTCAGAAGAAAATACAGAAGTTGAGGAAATTGTTAGTTTCTTTATTGAAAACTTAATAAAAAAAGGGATGACTAGTTTAGAAGCTGAACTAACTTTATTTATGATATTTGAATTGGTAGGAAGTGTTTGTTATAGTTCTATAATTTTAGAAGAGCCAGAAGATATAGAGGTAATAAAACCTATTTTATTTGATAAAATTCTTTCTATGATTGAATAATATAAAAAGTAGTCCTAAATTAAGATAAAAACTTAGTTAAGGACTACTTTTAAGTTAGATGTAATAACATTTTATGTTATGAAAGATATAATCAAATATAAAAAAAGTTATTCATCTGTTCTTTTACCATGAATTAGTGAAAGTTTTATTATTCTTCTTATAACAAGCTTAATTATAGGAAATGGAATATTATAAGCTTTTAGCAAAGAAATAACTTCTGGATGTTTTTTTGATATATTTAAAAATATATTATCTATTCTTTTATCTGAATTAACCCTACTCAAATCTAAATCTTCATCTAAATCGAGATCAAAGTTTCTGAGAATTTCTGTTATATCATTATCTATTCTTGGAGAAGAATAACTAGTTGGTTGGATATTATAAGGAATAAGCCCATCAGTAAGATCTTCACTTGGGGGTACTATGGAATTTGAACCTGCATTTATAGGTTCATTTTCAAAACTTAGGTTTGTTGGAGCAGATGAATTTCCATTAAAGTTATTAAAAGATGGAATAGGAGGTTGATTTGTTTTAGCAGTACTACCCATAGTGCCAGTACCGCCAGTCATACTACCAGTGGTGCTACCCATAGTGCCAGTACCGCCAGTCATACCACCAGTGGTGCTACCCATAGTGCCAGTACCGCCAGTCATACTACCAGTGGTGCTACCCATAGTGCCAGTACCGCCAGTCATACCACCAGTGGTGCTACCCATAGTGCCAGTACCGCCAGTCATACCACCAGTGGTGCTACCCATAGTGCCAGTACCGCCAATCATACCACCAATGGTGCCACCCATAGTACCAGTACCGCTAGTCATACCACCGGTAGTACCAGTGTTGCCATGATGCATCCAACTAGGCATCCAGCTACTACCCATGGTGCTGGTGCCGCCAGTCATGCCACCGGTAGTGCCGCCCATAGTAAAAGGTTTATTAGGCATTCCTCCTATATTATCAGTCGTAGATTTAATGGTATTTGGAGTATTCAAATTGGAAAGTGGATAATATGGATTGGTAAATTGTTCCGAAGGAGTAGGTGCTCCCATAGGAGAAGTTGTGTAATTAAAAGGTGGAGTGCCAAAGTTACTTCCACTTATGCTAGGAGTATTCGGTGTAATAAATTGTAATCCGAAAGGGCTTTGAAATCCCATAGGAGTACTAGGTATAGTAGTAGATAAATTAGTTGGAATATTATTAGGCCCTCCAACATTATCAAAAATAAAAACTGGTATCCAGCCAGTAGGTAGAACATTATATGGTAGTTGTGTTTTAAATGGAACTAGGTTAATATCATCATTCTCATTATTTTCATGATTATTGTCGAAGTCAATGATATTATCAATAGCATTATAGGTATCATCATCTTGTCTAACTTTACTTGGCATATATTTCTCATCTGGTTTCATGATATTCCTCCAAAAAATACTTTATTATAAATATATGAACTAAGCATATAGTTGTTACATTAAATAATATGTGAGAATGATGATTACTAGAACCTTAATAGACTACATGAATACTATATAAGTGGAGGAGATTGATATGGATAAAAAAATAGATTTAAATGATTTATTTTTAGGAACAAATTCCAAGGTGAATGTTGTTGAAGGAAAAAAGATAAGAGCTATTAATTTCGATAATGCAGCTACAGCTCCACTTTTAAAAAGTGTTGTTGAATCCGTTATAGGGTTGAGTGATTATTATGGTTCTATAGGGAGAGGGGTTGGACATAAAGCTGAGATAACGACAAGGTTATATTATGAATCAAAAAATTATATTATGGATTTTTTCAATATAAAGGATAAAGATAAATATACTGTAATATATGTTAACAATACAACGGATGGAATTAATAGATTATCTAGAACGTTTTGCAAAAAGAAAGATAATATTGTACTGTTAACAAGGATGGAACATCATTCAAATGATTTACCATGGAGAAGAAGATGGAACGTGGACTATATAGAAGTAGATGAACAAGGAAGATTAAAATTTGATGATATTGAGAATAAGTTAATTTCCCATAAAGGAAAAGTTAGATATATTACTGTAACAGGTGCTTCGAATGTAACTGGATATATAAATGATATTCATGGTATAGCTAGAATAGCTCATAAATATGGAGCGAAGATAGTTGTAGATGGTGCTCAACTAATCCCACATGCAAAAGTAGATATTATGGGGAAAAGTGATGAAGAGAGGATAGATTTTTTAATTTTTTCAGGACATAAAGTATATGCTCCATTAGGATGTGGAGTAATTATAGGTTTAAGAGAAGACTTTAATAAAAGTTTACCAGATAATGAAGGTGGTGGCACTGTAAAATTTGTAATGGATAACAATGTTGAATATTTGGATACACCTGAAAAAGATGAAGCTGGGACACCTAACTTTTTTGGAGCTATTGCAATATCTACGGCTCTAAGTGAATTAAATAAAATAGGCTTTGAAAACATTCGTAAAAATGAAATAAAATTGAGGGATAGGATGTTTGATGGATTAAAGTCAATACCTGAAGTAATTAATTATGGAGATATTGAAAATAGAGAAGATAGGTTAGGGATTGGAGTGTTTAATATTAAATCAATATATCATGAAGATGTTGCAGAAACCTTAGCAAAATATTATGGGATTTCGGTAAGACAAGGCTGGTTTTGTGCTCATCCATATTGTAGAAGGCTTATGCATATAAGTGAAAAGTCTGCAAGTGCATTTATTCATGATGATAACGAAAGAATGCCAGGAATGGTAAGGATAAGCTTTGGAATTTATAATGAAGAAAATGAAATTGATTATTTCCTAGAATGCATAGAGAGAATAATAAAAAAGAGCAAATAATCTTTGGGGGATGCTATAAATTTGGGAAAGATATGTGAAAGGTGTAAATATGAAATCAGTATAGCATATATATTACGACAGAAATCAATGGAAAAAGTTATTTGTCCTAATTGCGGCAGAACATTGATAGCTACCATGATAAGTAAAATATTAATGATATCAATTTTTCTTATGTTCTTCTTGTTATTTTTGCTTGTTCCGGTTGATATTATAAATAAGTTAATAATAGAAACAATTTGGGTTATGCTGTGTTATAGTGTTTTACCGGCTTTTATATATGAATATATAGAGGATAATAAAGATGAGACAGGATAAAGTACCTGTCTCATCTTTATTTGGTAATTATTATTTAGTAAACACTTTATACTGTGGAATATTGTTAAGTGTGTATAAAGTAGGAACACCTTGAAGTAATGGCTCAAAATATTTATAAGCTTCTTTTGTTATTTGATTTCCATTTTCGTTAATCCAATCTACAGGAAAATATTTAACATTGTTTGCTACTTTATCAGCAGCAACTAACTCATATGAAGTTTTATATGGAGAGTTTGATTCCCTTTTTATAGAGATCATATAGCCATTATTTTCTGGAGAAGCAAGTTTTAAGCTTTCGGCACCTGCATTAAAAGCTTCATTTATGTCAATTTGTGATGCTGAATGCATTGCACATCTTTGTAAGATACCAAGTTCAAGAGCCTTTACTCTTGTCGTTATTCCAGAATCTAAAATAACTTGTCTTAAAAAGTTACTTACCCCACCTAATTGTGTATGTCCAAAGGTATCTTGAGAAACACAGTCAAATTCTGCAACAAATTTTCCATCAGCAGTTCTTAAACCTTCTGATACAACTATGAAGACTTGATTTTGTTCTTCAAATTTTCTTCTTACATCTTCAATGAAATTTATTTTATCAAAAGGTTTTTCTGGTAAATATATAAAATCCGCAACAGGCTTGTCGTTATATTGCGCCATACATGCAGATGCAGCTAACCAGCCAGTATCTCTTCCCATAGTTTCAAGAATAAAAATTCCATTATTAATATAAACTGAAGAATCAAAATATGCTTCCAAAGTAGAGGTTGCAATAAACTTTGCCGCACTTCCGAAACCAGGAGTATGATCAGTATACATTAAGTCATTATCAATTGTTTTAGGAATTCCGATAAATGTTATGTCTAAGGAATTTTCTCTTGCATATCTTCCAAGCTTTGCTGTAGTATCCATTGAATCATTACCACCAATATAGAAGAAAGTTGTAATGTCTAATTTTTTTAATATATCCAAAAGCTTGTCATATTCTTCTGTAGATGTTTCAATGTTTTTCATCTTATATCTACAAGACCCAAGCCCTGAAGAAGGAGTATATTGGAATTTGTTAATATCTTCATCTGGTATTGCTGATAAATCAATGATATTTCCTTTTAAAATTCCTTCTATTCCGTTTAGACCACCGTAAACTTTTTCGAATTTATTTAATTTTTGATTTTCTCTAAGTAGTCCTACTACGCTTGAATTAATTACGGCAGTAGGGCCACCAGATTGTGCAATTATACAATTTGGCATAATAGACTCCTTTTATATGTAATATTTATATTATATGCGGCTAATGTGCTATACAATATAGTGTAAATAGCTACTCTATTTAATACTATACAATAAAAATGACTATTAATAAAGAGTTTTAAAAAAAAGCATAATAATTTTAAATTAAAACTATTATTAATAGAATATATATTTATGTTTAGGGGGTAAGTATGGAAGTAGTAGATGTAATTATTGTTAGTGTAGCGCTAGCTATGGATGCTTTTGGAGTTACTTTGGGAATTGGTGTAAATGATAAGGTGAAAAGGCTAGAGAAGTTGCTATATATTTTCTCTTTTGGATTTTTTCAATTTCTTCTATCTTTTATAGGAGGTATATCAGGTTATTTGTTTAATAATTATTTAATTCCTATATCCAGTACTATAGGAGGAATAGTAGTAGGTAGTGTCGGAATACTTATGATAGTAGATGGTTTGAAAAATAATGATGATTCTATACTAGCGAAAAAAACTATGATTATAATATTAGGTATTTCTGTAAGTATAGATGCTCTAGTTATTGGTTTTACTATTTTTAATAATATAGAAAGAATTTCTGTTTTGTTTTTATATACCATATTAATTGGGTTGATAACTTTGCTAATTTGTACAATAGGGTTTTCTATTTGTAGGTTTATCAGGAAAATCAGTTTTGTAAAACAATATGCAAATTTATTTGGTGGTCTTGCACTTATACTATTTTCCATAAAAATAATATTTTTTTAGAAGTAGAAGTACTCAAAAATATTATGCTATAATAAAAACATAATTATACAATTTGAATTGTAGGTGGAATTGTGATGTTTAATGATCTTTTAAAAAGATACAATCTTAAAATAACTAAAGGTAGAGTGGCCATTTTACAAATACTAACTAAGGCTCATAAAAGTATGGGTGCAGATGCTATATTGGAAGAATGTAAGAAAACTGGAGTAGATATTAATTTGAGTACAGTTTATAGAGCATTAGAATTATTTGAGGAAAAGGGAATAATAGATAAGTTTCCATTAAAAGAGGGAATGTGTTCATATAAACTTAAAGGTGAAGAACATAAACATTTATTGAAATGCAACATTTGCCATAAGGAAGTTGAAGTCCCTTGTCCCATGAAGCAAATTGAAGAAATAGTTCAAAATGAAACAGGATTTACTTTAACTAAACATAATTTGGTCATGACAGGGGTATGTAAGGAATGCAGTAAACATTCGAAAAAGGAATAAAATCTAAATGCAATTATTTAGATTTTATTCCTTTCTTAAAGTTTTTAATAATTAAAATTAATATTAGAATAATTACTGATGCAACAGCTATAGTTCCTCCAGGAGCACTATCAGCATAGTAAGATAGAATTAACCCAAGCATTATATCAATAAAACCAAATAAAACTGAAAATAATAATGTTTTGCTAAAATTCTTTTTAAGTTGCATTGCAGTTGCCACTGGTACAATCATCATTGAAGATATAACGAGTATACCCATTATTTGAATTGATAAAGAAATTGTAGCTCCAACTAGGATTGTAAATAAATAATTGATAAGCTTGACACTTATTCCAGCTGTTTTGGCTCCTTCTTCATCAAATATTACATAAATTAATTTATTATAAATGATAGCTAGGACAATTAAGCAAATTATTCCTACAATAGATATAATTAATAAGTCTTGGGATGAAATAGTTAAAATGCTACCAAAGAGTATTGAATTTACTTTTGCAGTAGTTTTTCCAGAACTTATTAATATGATAGCTATGCCAAGACTTAGTGTAAGAACAATAGACATTACAAGTTCAGCATACTTTTTAAAATATCCTCTTAAGCTTTCAATAACAATAGCACATAATGACGTGAAAATGAAAGAAGATAAAATTGGATTTATTCCCATTACTAAACCAATAGCTACTCCTGCAAAGGAGGAGTGGGATAGTGTATCACCTAGCATGGAATTACGTCTAAGTACTATAAATAAGCCGATTATAGGGCAAAGAATTGAAACTATAGCCCCTGCAATAACAGCATTTGTCATAAAATCATATTGAAACATTCTAAGCACCTCTTAAAGGCATTTCATCCATAAATTCTTCGCATGTTTTAAGAGATACCTTTCCTTCTTTAATTTTTAATATATGAGAAGAGTATTTTGCTGCAATATCCATATTGTGCTCTATAGAGATAATAGTGGTACCCAATTCCTTATTTATATAGTTCAATATAGAATAAATTTCTTGTTGGCTTTTAAAATCAACTCCTGTTGAAGGTTCATCTAATATTATTAAATCTGGATTTCCCATTAGTGCTCTAGCTATAAATATTCTTTGTTGTTGTCCACCAGAAAGATTACCTATAAGGCTATCTTTAAATGATTCCATGTTAACTTTTGCTAGTACATCGTTTATAGCTCTATCTGAGTTAAGATGTAATGCTTTAGAGTGTGTTTTTAATATTTCAAATACTGAAATAGGAAAATCAGAGTTAAAACCATCCACTCTTTGAGGAACATAGGAAATCTTTGAAGCATTAACTTCTATAGATCCTGAATTAGGAGTAAGTAATCCTAAAATAAGTTTTATTAATGTGGTTTTACAGCTACCATTTTCGCCTACTATTGAAAGATATATACCTTTAGGTATATGTAAATTTATATTATTCAATAGCAATTGGGATTTATCATAGCTAAAATTCATGTTGGTAATTTTTATCACAAAATCAGCTCCCATAATAATCTAACTTATATTATATACTTATCTGCAAATAATTTGCAACTACTAAGTTTCATTTTGAATTATTTTTGATTCTTCTAAATTCCAAGAGTTTAATGCACCTCTTTTAAAGGTGCCTCTAATTTTAGTTGAAGCGTGAGGCTCATTTTTGCTAAGACCATAAACTTCTACTATTGCGTTTTTATTATCATTAAATATTAAAGATATATTTTGAACTCTTAGTAATTGATTTTTCGAATTACCAGAAGTTAATGAGTATTCAATGGCATATTGTAAGTCTTTACTTTTATTTTTTATATATAATTTTCGTAATAGGTAAATAGATAAAAGAGTAATAATAGTTAATAATATAAGTGATCGTATTCTTCTTATTTTTTTTCTCCTTCTTAAACGTATAATTCTGCTATTTGGATTTTTGTTACTTACTTTACTTCTTCTCTGCATTTTAATACCTCCTTATTCTTTTAAGAAAATATTACCATATTTTTACATAATCATAAACCCAAATGGGTGGAAATTAATTTATAAAATATTAATTAAAGCATCTATTGATTAAAATAGCCAATAAATTCTATAATAAGAGGAGACATTAATAAAGAGAGTACTGAAAGGATGAGAAAGATGGATTTTTCAAGTTTAGTTTTAATGGAGAAAGATAAAGAGACAGGATATATAACAAAGGAATTAGGAAGTTTTGAAGTTAATGAAGGGGCTTTATACGTTACAAAATTATTTGTGCTAGATAATGAAGTGAATTTATACTTTGATACAAATAAAGATGTGGAGGAATGGGAATACTCAGCTATATATGATTTATTTAATAAAACTTCTTTCGAAGAAGAGGGATTTAGAATAGAAGAAGATTTAGATGAATATAATCCAACATTTATTGTGAAATTTGAATATAGTGATAATCATGCAGAGATGAATGATTCTATAAATAAGGTTGTAGAAATTATAGAAAAGGAGATGAAGAATGCATTTACAGCAATAAGTGATAAAGAAGATGAGTATAAAGATTAGAAGGGAGGTAGCCATTTGGCGCCAAAATGAATGATAAAGTAATTAAAAAGAGAGAAGAAATATCTGAAGAGTTTAAATGGAAACTTAATAAGATTTATAAAGATCAAGAGGATTGGGAAAAGGATTTTGAAAGTTTAAAGAATGAGAGTACGAAAATTAAAGAGTTTGAAGGAAAGCTAGGAAATAAGGAAGAGATATTAAATTATCTTGAATTTAATGAGAAAATCTCAAGAAAAGCTGAAAAGCTTTATGTATATGCACATATGAAATGTGATGAAGATACTACAAATCAAAATGCACAAGGTGATATGAATAAAATTGATGCATATATGGCTGAACTTGGAAGTTATAGTGCGTTCTTCGTTCCAGAGATACTTGCATTAAATGATGGATTCGTAGAAGATTTAATTAAGAATGATGAAAGATTTAAGTTGTATGAATTCATGTTGAAAAATATTTTAAAAGAAAAGAAGCATGTCCTTACAAAGGATATGGAAGAACTTTTAGCATTAGCTTCAGATTGTTTAGATGCTCCATCAAGTATTCATAATATGTTAACAAATGCTGATATGACTTTCGAAAAGATTAAAGATGAAGATGGGGATGAAGTAGAGCTAACAGAAGGAAATTATTCAACATTTATAAAGAGCAAAAATAGAGAAGTTCGTGGTGAAGCTTTAAAAAAATTATTTAAGGAGTATAAAAAACTTGAAAATACTCTTGCAACATCCCTTACGGCTTCAGTAAAAACTTTTAATTTTGATGCAAAAGTTAGAAAATATAATTCACCACTTGAAGCATCACTTGAGCCAAACGACATTCCTTTATCTGTTTATGAAAAGGCTATAGAAACTATAAACAATAATATTTCATCTCTTCATAGATATGTAAAAATTAAAAAGAAGCTTCTTGGATTAGATGAGATGCATATGTATGATCTTTATGTGCCTATCATTGAGGTGAAAAAGGAACATGTAACGTTTGAAGAGGCAGTAAAAATAGCTCATGAAGGACTAAATCCATTAGGAGAAGAATATCTAGATATATTTAATAAAGGTATAAAAAGTGGATGGATAGATATATATCAGAACAAAGGGAAGAGAGGAGGAGCTTATTCTTGGGGCAGCTATGATACAATGCCATATGTTTTACTAAATTATAATTATGAATTAAATGATGTATCGACTTTAGTTCATGAGATGGGGCATTCTATACATTCGTATTATTCAAGAAAGACACAGCCATATTATTATGCAGGTTATACTTTGTTCTGTGCAGAAGTAGCATCTACTACTAATGAAGCATTATTAATTCATTATTTAATTGAAAAAGAACAAGATAAAAATAAAAAGTTGTTCCTAATAAATCAAGAGTTAGAACAAATAAGAACAACAGTATTTAGGCAATTAATGTTTGCTGAGTTTGAGTTGTTTAGTCATAATACCTTGAATGAAGGGACTTCACTTACGGCTGAAGATTATAATACTAAATGGCATGAGCTTAATGTAAAATATTTTGGAGAAGATATGATAGTAGATGAAGATATCGATATAGAATGGGCAAGAATTCCACATTTTTATTCAGATTTCTATGTGTATCAATATGCTACAGGTTATTCTGCAGCATCAGCTTTTGCAAAGTCTATAATTAATAAGGAGCCAGATGCAGTTAGAAAGTATTTAGGATTTTTAAGCATGGGTGGAAGTAAGTATCCAATAGATATACTAAAGGATGCAGGAGTTGATATGACTACACCAAAACCAATAGAAGCCACTTTAGATAGATTTAATGAACTTTTGGATATGTTAGAAGAATTATAAAAAAATAAGTGTTAGTTATATTGGATTGATTGAACTTTCCATAGTAGTTTAATTAATCCAATATTTTAATTTTGTGAGGTCGGTGAGATAAATGAATAAAATGATGAAGAATATTTTTAGCTATCTAACTAAAAATGAAGGGTTTTATATGGACCAGTGCAAAAATCTTTATACTAAAAGAGAGATATGGATAGCTGTAAAAAAGTTTCCACAAGGAATATTTGCAATAGCTATTACAGATGATAAGAATGCTGATATAGATGAACGTGAGGTAAGAGAACATCTTTTAAAAAGCGGAATGAATTTCTCTTTAAATCTTATTGTTTTAACTAATAGTGAATATATAGGAGAGTTTCATGGTAGTTATCCTAGAGTAGTTATAAATATAAATAGTCATAGAATAATGTATTGCGATCAATCTTTGGAGGGTATTGGTAATGCTGCTGTAGAAATCATCAGAAGAAGTGAAAATCCGCATAAGAAAAATAAAAGTAATTATGTGATTACGATAGCGCTAATAAGTATTAATATAATTTTATATGTAATAAGTGGAATACTATCAGATAACTTTTTGGATATAGATGGCGCAGTATTATTGCTGTTAGGAGGAAAATTCGGGCCATTAATTAACAATGGAGAATGGTGGAGAATAATAACTTGTAATTTTTTACACGGAGGACTTATACATATAGTCACAAATATGTATTCATTGTATATTATAGGATCTCAGATAGAAATTATTTTTGGAAAATTAAAATATATAATTATTTATACTATTGCAGGTATAACTTCTAGTCTGTTTAGCTATTATTTAGCTCCGAATACATTATCAATTGGTGCATCGGGAGCAATTTTTGGGTTATTAGGAGCATTACTTTCGTTTGCAATAAAAGAAAAGGATAGGATAAATAAAGGGGTTATAACAAATATTCTTATTGTAGTAGCGCTTAATATATATATAGGAACAACTATACCTAATATAGATAATTATGCTCATTTTGGAGGACTTATAGGTGGAATGATAATTTCTGTTATATTTTTACTTACTAGTAAAAAAAGTTTTTACTAGTATTTTCTAATATACAGTGAGTTCTAATGAATATATAATAAAAATTATGTATATATTATAGTGAGATATTTTTGAAAAATATTTTACATAAAAAACTGAAATATGATTTAAATAGCTAGGTTGCCATAAACAAAATTAATATGAAAACCAATATTAGATAAACTAATATCAAAAGGAAAGTTTAATTTAAAATTAAGATTTAGCTACTTGATTTTTCAAAGTAATTGAACTATATTAATAAGGATGTACAATGACATAAATAGGATAAAATAATAAATGAGATTACAATCTTATTAGAGCATTAGGAGTGAAAAAAAATGGGAGATATTATATATACAATTACAGCGGTGTTCCAAATTTTTGTATTTGTAATTACATGTTACTACGCCATATTAGGCTTGTTTGGATTGCATAGAAAAAAAGAAGTGAAAGATTATACACCTAATAACAAATTTGCAATGATAGTGGCAGCTCACAATGAAGAAGTAGTAATAGGTCAGCTGATAGAAAGTATGCAAAAACAAGATTATCCGAAGGAATTATTTGATATTTATATTATTGCTGATAACTGCACAGACAAGACAGCTGAAATAGCAAGAAAATATGATGGCGTTACTGTATGTGAGAGAGTTAATAAGGATAATAGAGGTAAAGGTTATGCTTTAGAATGGATGTTCGATAAGTTATTTAAGATGGATAAAGAATATGATGCAATTTCCATATTTGATGCTGATAATTTAGTTCATACAGATTTTTTAAAAGAAATTAATTCGAAAATGAATCAGGGATATAAAGTTGTACAAGGCTATATAGATAGTAAGAATCCAGATGATTCATGGATTGCAACATCATATTCAATAGCATTTTGGTCTCAAAATAGAATGTTCCAACTTGCTAGAAATAATGTTGGATTATCAAATCAAATTGGAGGAACAGGATTTGCAATTGCAACTGAAACTCTTAAAGAGTTAGGGTGGGGTGCAACTTGTTTAACAGAAGATTTAGAGTTCACTTGTAAATTGGTATTAAATGGAGAAAAAGTGGGTTGGGCACATGATGCTAAAATCTATGATGAGAAGCCACTAGGGTTAAAGCAATCATGGGTTCAAAGAAGAAGATGGATGCAAGGATTTACAGATGTAGCATCAAGATATTGCGTTAAACTTTTTAAGAAATCAATAAAAGAGAGAAAGTGGTACATATTTGATGCTGGATTGTATGTATTACAACCTTTTGCAACATTACTTATAGGTGTAGCTGCTGTTCTAACTTTTATACAAAGTAATTTTGGAGCAAATATTTTTGTAATAAATGATTTATTTAATAATATAGGTTTTCAAGTGTTTGCATTAATACAGTTTATAATAACACCATTAGTGCTTATATTAGATAAGAAAATAACAAAAGGTTTTTTTGCTATGTTTGTGTTATTTTCATCAAATATTTTCATATTTCCATTAGTAGCTAAGGGTGGGGATGAATTATTTGTTTTAGGAGTAAATGTAGCCTTTTATGGAGGATTCCTTTTAGCAACATTTTTCCTTTTAGGAAAGAAAGCTTTATTCTTTTTCTTTAGATTTTTACTATATGGAATATATACATTGACATGGATACCTATTACAATACAAGGTATACTAAGAAAGAATAATAAAGAGTGGAATCCAACAAAACACGTAAGAAATGTAGAAATATATGATGTATAATTGTATATAATATTAAGGCGAGGCACTGATAATTCAGATTGCTTCGCCTTAATTGTTTTGACAGAATGTTTAAAAAAAAGTATATTTTAAGTTAGAGATTATACAAATAGACTATAAATAATTCACATTAGATAAATTGGAGGACAGTTATGGTGAAGGATATTAATACGACATATGATGTAACGGACTTAACTTCTTTAGAAAAACTAGAACCTGTTAGGGTTAGACCAGGTATGTATATTGGGTCTACAGGGACAAAGGGATTGCATCATTGTGTGTGGGAAATATTGGATAATTCCATTGATGAGATAACTAATGGTTATGGAGATACTGCAGAAGTTATTTTAAATAAAGATAAAAGTGTTACCATAGTAGATAATGGAAGAGGTATACCAACAGGAATACATCCAGTAAAGAAAAAAAGTGGTGTAGAGATGGTATTTACAGAACTTCATACAGGAGGAAAGTTTGATAATAAGAATTATAAGACTTCAGGAGGACTCCATGGAGTAGGAGCTGCTGTTGTAAATGCGCTTTCTAAATGGGTAGAGGTTGAAGTTCATCAAAATGGCAATATATATCGCCAAAGATTTGAATATGCATACGATAAAAGTTTAAAGAAAGATATGCCAGGGACTCCTGTGACAAAGTTGGAGGTCGTTGGTAAATCAAAAAAAACTGGTTCGAGAATAACATTTATGCCAGATCGAGATGTTTTTTCAACAACAGAATTTAAATTTGATGTAATTGATGAGAGATTACAAGAATTGGCGTTTCAAAATAAAGGGATTAAACTTAAATTAATAGATAGAAGAAAAGAAGAAGAAGTAAATAAAGAATATTATTCTGAAAGGGGACTTTTAGATTTTATAGATTATTTAAATGAGAGTAAGACACCCATTCACGAAACTCCAATACTTTTTGAAGGAGATAGAACCGTAAATAATCTTCAGATGTATGGAGAAGTGTGTATACAGTTTACAGATTCAACTACAGATAATATTGCAAGTTACGTAAATAATATACCTACAACAGAAGCAGGAACTCATGAAACTGGGTTTAAAACCGGAATGACTAGAGCTTTTAAGGAAGGTGCAAGAAAACTTGGCCTTGTAAAGGAGAAAGACAAGGAATTTGAAGGTGATGATTTAAGAGAAGGAATGACTGCAATTGTCAGAATTAAAATAACTAATCCAGTTTTTGAAGGGCAAACTAAAACAAAGCTTGGAAACAATGAAGCTTATACTATGATGAATGATTTAGCATATACAAAACTTTTAGAATGGATTGAAGATAATAAAGAGTTAGCTACTAGTATAATTAATAATGCTCTTCAAGCTGCTCAAAGAAGAGAAAAAATTAAAAAGATAAATGATGCTGAAAAGAAAAAGATAGGTAAAGGTACAGCACCTCTAGCTGGTAAGGTTGCAGTTTGTACATATAAGGACAATACTATTAATGAATTTATAGTAGTTGAGGGAGATTCAGCTGGAGGATCAGCAAAACAGGCTCGAGATAGAAGATTCCAAACTATAATGCCATCAAAGGGAAAAATAATGAACACTGAAAAACAAAAACTTGAAAATGTTCTTGCTTCAGAAGAACTAAGAATTTTTAATGCAGCGGTAGGCACAGGTACTTTAGATAACTATAAAGAAGAAGATTTAAAGTATGATAAGATAATAATAATGAGTGATGCTGATGTAGATGGATACCATATAAGGACCTTATGGATGACTTATATATATAGATATATGAGGCCATTAATTGCAAATGGTCATTTGTATTTAGCGCAGCCACCATTGTATAAAGTGTATAAAAAAGTTAAAGGTGAAGATATTCATGAGTATGCATATAGTGATGACGAACTTGAAAAAGTGAAGAAGAAGATAGGCAAGGGAGCATTAATACAAAGATATAAGGGTCTTGGAGAGATGAATCCTGATCAGTTATGGGATACTACTTTGAATCCAGAAAGTAGAACTTTATTTCAGGTAACTATAGAAGATGCAGCAAAAGCAGAAAGAATGGTATCACTGCTTATGGGTGATATTGTTGAACCTAGAAAAAATTATATGTACAAGTATGGTGAATTCTAGGAGGAAAGGAGTAAAATATGGCTAAAAAAGTTACGAAGATTCCTAAGGATAACAATATTATTAGGATACCACTTGAAGAGGCGATGCCGGACAATTATTTACCTTATGCAATAGAAGTTGCAAAAGAAAGGGCCTTGCCAGATGTTAGAGATGGACTTAAACCAGTTCATAGAAGAATATTATATGGAGCTTATTTGCTCAAAGCTTATCCGGATAGACCTTACTACAAGTCAGCAAGAATAGTTGGAGATATTTTAGGTAAATTTCATCCACATGGAGATTCCTCAGTTTATGATGCTATGGCAATATTAGCACAGGATTTTTCAACTAGGGAGCCTTTGATGGATGGACATGGAAACTGGGGATCTATCGATGGTGACAGTGCAGCTGCTATGAGATATACAGAAGCTAGACTTTCAAATATAGCTATGGAAATGATAAGAGATATAGACAAGGATACAGTAGATATGGTTCCAAACTATTCAGATAGTGAATTAGAACCTAAAGTATTACCTAGTAGATATCCTAACCTCTTAGTAAATGGAACCTTTGGTATTGCAGTAGGTCTTGCAACCAATATACCACCTCACAACCTAGGAGAAGTTACAGATGGTGTTTTGGCATATATAGATAATCAAGAAATAAGTACTAGAGAGTTAATGAAATATATAAAAGGACCAGATTTACCTACAGGAGGAATTTTGATAGGAAAGAATTCTTTACTATCAGCTTATGAAACAGGTGAGGGTAAGGTAACTTGTAGAGCAAAAACATCTATTGAGAGATTAGAAAATGGCAGAGTAGGAATCGTAATTACTGAATTTCCATACAAAAGAAATAAAGCTAAGTTACTTCAGACAATTTCAGAAATGACTGGTGATAAAAGACATGCAAAAGCTCTAGAATCAATAACAGATATTAGAGATGAATCAGATAGAAGTGGAATTCGTGCAGTTATTGAATTTAGAAAATCAGCTGATGAAGGCGTAGCAGATAAAGTATTAAAATATTTGTTTAAGAAGACAGATCTTCAATGTAATGTAAGTTTTAATATGGTAGCTTTAGCAGATGGAAAGCCAGAAACTATGGGACTTAAGACTATTATTACTCATTATGTCAATCATCAAAGAGAAATAATTAAAAGAAGAAGTGAGAGAGAACTTGAAATTGCAGAGAAAAGATTTCATATAGTTGAAGGTTTTATTAAAGCTATTAGTATTTTGGATGATGTTATTAAGACTATAAGAGAGTCTAAATCCAAAAAGGATGCTGGAGAAAATCTAATTAGTAAATTTGATTTTACAGAAGCACAGGCAACAGCAATTTTAGAGTTAATGCTTTATAGGTTAACAGGACTTGAAATAACTACATTTCAAAAAGAATACAAGGAATTGGAAAAGACCATTAAAAGACTTAAAAAGATATTATCAGATGACAGAGAGTTATTAAAAGTAATAAAACATGAGCTTAAGGAATTAGCTGAAAAATATGAAAATCCAAGAAGAACTGAGATAATAGAAGATGACAGTGAAGCTAAAATAAATGTTGAAGAGTTATTGGTCGTTGAAGATGTAATGATAACTTTATCAAAAGATGGATTCATTAAAAGAATACCTCAAAAGAATTATGTAAGATCTAATTCAAATCCAGAGGATATAGAGTATAGAGAAGGAGATGAATTAAAATATCTTATTAAATCAAATACAAAAGATAACTTGCTTCTGTTTACAGATAAAGGTAATATGTATAAGATTAGAGGAATAAATATTCCGGAATGTAAGTGGAAAGAAAAAGGAGAGAGAATAGATACCCTTATAAAATCATTCAATTCTGAAGAAGAATCAGTAGTAGGGATAGTTTCAGTAGATAATCTTGATCCAAATAAATTTGTTAAGGTTATTACAAATAAAGGAAGTATAAAAAAGAGTTCTCTAGATAAATTTGAAACTAGCTATTCAAAAATTCAAGCAAGTAAATTAAGAACTAATGAGAGGGTAATAAAGGCTGAGATAGAAGCAGAAGAGAAAGAATTCTTGAAAGTTAATACTAGATTGGGATTAGAATTTACATTGAAAGTTCCTACTCTAGAAGATTCTCCAAGGAATATTCTTGGACTTCAATTATTTAATCTTTCAGAAAAGGATGAAGTAATAAGTGCTGAATATGTTGATAGTATGAAATTTGTTGAATATACAGTTGGTATTACAGCGAAAGGTAATTTAAAAGGTTTTGCAAGAGCTAATAAAAATGACTTACTAAAAGTTAATACAGATTCAGAAAGTAATCTTATACTGTTTACAAATAAAGGACATGTAATAAACTTGAAAGCATTTTTGATACAAGAAGCTATTAAAGATGAAATTCCATTGAATAATTTGGTTGATGGACTTGAAGCAGGAGAAAAAGTAGTTGCTATATATTCTTTAAAAGAATTTAATGAGAATTTTGCAGTATACACTATTACTAAGAGAGGTCTTGTTAAAAAGACAAATTTAAAAGAATTAAGTGGAGATTATTTAATTCAACAAGTTTATAAATTTAAATATAAAGATGATGAAGTGGTATCTGTAGATATATCAAATCAAAACTTAGGGCATTTAGTTATAATAACTAAAAAGGGTATGGCTATTAGGTTCCCGGTTAATAATGTAAGTCTTATGGGAAAGGTTGCTTCTGGAGTTACTGGGATAAGCCTAAAAGAAGATGATGAAATAGTATATGCAAAATCATTTGTCAACATGGAGCAGATGAGTACAGGAGAAATTGCCGTAACATCGATAGATAAGTATAAATTACAGTTATTAACGAAAAATAAAGAAGTTAGAGAAGTATTGTTACAAGATATAAAACTTCAAAATCGAGCTGGAAGAGGAAGTAGTATAATGATTGTTCAGTTAGATGATGAAATAAAAAATGTAAGCTTGATATAATTTATAGGAGGTATGGAAATGGGAAAAGTTGCTGTGTTATTAGCAGAAGGCTTTGAAGAAATTGAAGCATTAACTGTGGTGGATATTATGAGAAGAGCGGAAGTTACTTGTCATATGGTATCCTTAGAAAAAATTAATGTTTTAGGTGCACATGGTATTGAAGTCAAAAGTGATAAAATATTAGATGAAGAAATAAAATCATATGATTTAATAGTTCTTCCGGGAGGAATGCCTGGAGCTAGAAATTTACAGGAAAATAGAAAAGTACTTGAAATAGTTAAATACTTTCATGAAAATAAAAAGTTAGTTTCAGCTATATGTGCAGCACCAATAGTTCTTGGATCTGCAAATATTATTAAGGGTAAAAGTATAACTTCATACCCAGGTTTCGAAGATGAATTACAAGGATGTAATTATAAAGAAGAGAAAGTTGTTGTGGATGGAAACATTATAACAAGTAGAGGGCCTGCTACAGCTATGGAATTTGCATATAAACTATTAGAAATTTTAGGAAATGATAAATACAAAGCGATAAGTGATGGAATGTTATATAGCTAATTTATAAAGTTGCGGGGATGAGTGAATTGAAAGAAAAATGGATGGTTATTAATAAGAAAAAAGAATTTGAAATGCTAAAAAGTGAGATAGAGTTGCATCCATTAATATTAAGATTACTTGCTAATAGAGGGATATATTCTAAGGAGGATGCATCCCTTTTCCTTTATGGCGATCTAAAAAAATTATTAGATGGAAATTCTATGAAAGGAATGGAAGAAGGAGTAAACTTAATAAAAGAAGCTATTCTAGCAGGAGAAAAAATTGTAATATATGGAGATTATGATTGTGATGGAGTATGTAGTACTACTATATTGAATAAAACTTTAGAAAGTCTTGGAGCAAATTTTGTGTATTATATTCCAAACAGAGAAGAAGAAGGATATGGAATAAATAGTGATAGGATTAGAATATTAAAAGAAGAAGGTGCTGAAGTAATTTTAACTTGTGATAATGGTATTTCGGCAATAGAGCAAGTTAAGGTAGCTAAGGAAATAGGGCTTAAAGTGGTAATAACTGATCATCATGATATTCCATATATTGAAGAGGGGGAGGAGCGGGTATTTAAAATACCAGATGCTGATGTGGTAATAAACCCAAAACAAGAAGATTGTCCCTATGAATTTAAAGAGCTTTGTGGAGCAGGAATAGCGTTGAAATTTTCACTATGTTTACTTTCAGCTATGGGTAAAAACTTAGATGAATTCAAGGAATTATTTCAATATGCTGCGATAGCTACAGTTTGTGATGTAGTAGAGATTCTTGGGGAAAATAGAATAATCCTTAAAGAAGGATTAAAACAGATAAACAATACAGAAAATAAAGGACTTAAAGCGTTGATAAAGGAAACTTCTCTTGAAAATAAAGAAATTACTGAATATCATTTTGGATTTGTTTTAGGACCAACAATCAATGCTACTGGAAGACTTGAAACAGCAGATTTATCAGTAGAATTACTAATTACAAATAATGAGGAAAGAGCAGCAGAGTTAGCAAAAAAACTTTATGAGTTAAATAAGATAAGGCAAGACTTAACATCAGAAAGTGTGGAAAGAGTAATAGAAGAAATAGACAAGAATTTTAATCCGGAAGAAAGAGTTATATTAGTTTATGATGAAAATATACATGAAAGTATAGCTGGGATAGTAGCAGGTAGGGTGAGAGAAAAATTTAATCTTCCTACAATAGTTATGACCAAAGGTAAAGATATGCCAAAAGGATCTGCTAGAAGTATAGAAGGATATAACATGTTTGAAGAATTAAATAAGTGTAAGGAGTATATAGAAAAATTTGGAGGACATCCAATGGCTGCTGGACTTTCAGTAAAAGAAGAAAATATACCTTTATTAAAAAAAGCTCTTATTGAAAAATGTCCTTTAAGTGAGGAAGATATAGTGCCTGTAACTAGAATAGATTCTCCTCTTGCATTAAGTAATATAGATGAAGAATTGATAAATAATATAGAGAAGTTAAAACCTTTTGGAAAAGGTAATAATAGCCCTCTGTTTGCTGTTAGAAATTTACAAGTAACTAGAGTGTTTTTTATGGGAAAAGAAAAGAATTTTATGAAGTTCAGGTTTCTCTTGCCTGGAGGAAATAGTTATATAGAAGGAGTAAATTTTGATAAATATGACTACTTTAAGGAAGAGTTCACGGATAAGTTTGGAGAAGATAAATTTTTAAAGCTTAAAGATGATGGATATTGTAGCTTTAAAATGGATATAGTTTATTTTCCAAATGTAAATGAGTATATGGGAAAGAGAAATATTCAACTAAATATAAAAAATATAAGAATATAATATTGGAAAAGAGATATTTTCATTAGTGAAAATATCTTTTTTGTTTTCTTTGTTAGAGTTTTGTCATTCAGCTGTATTCTGATAAAAAATAATTTGTTAGACAATTGTAGTATTTGGTTTCGTGATTAATATCACGGTGTTTGGTTTGCATTTTAATTATTCTATTATTGTATATAAATTATATAAAATGAAAATATAATACATAAACCTACAAGTGAAAAATTTGTCAAGAAGAAGAGGTGGTAAAAAGAGAATCATAATAAAACACTTTTTTAAGAAAGAGGGATACTATGAAAAAGGTTCAATCAACTTGTAATTATTGTGCATTAGCCTGTAACTTGGATTTTTATGTTGATGATGACAGAATAATAAAAGTGTTACCAACAAAAAATTATCCAGTTAATAATGGATTTGCATGTATTAAAGGATTGTCTCTAGACAAACAACAAACAATAGAAAAAGAATCAACATTGCCTAGAATTAAGCAAAAAGATGGTTCCTTTAAAAGAATTTCTTGGAATGATGCATACAAAGTAGTAGCAGACAAATTTTTAGAGTTACAAGAAAATTATGGAGAAGAAAGTGTTGCAGCTATTAGTACTGGTCAATTAACTCTAGAGGAATTTGCTTTGTTTGGACATGTAATGAGGAACTATTTAAAGACCAATGTTGATGGAAACACAAGGCTATGTATGGCTACATCAGTAGTTGCTCATAAACAAAGTTTTGGATTTGATGCACCTCCGTACACATTAGGAGATGCGGAATTATCTGATACCATAATATTAATTGGTGCTAATCCTGTTATAGCACATCCTGTGTTTTGGGATAGAATTAAAAATAATAAAAATAAAAAATTAATAGTTATCGATCCGAGAAAATCAGAGACAGCCCAAAATGCTGATTATTGGTACGGCATAAAAGGAAAAACAGATCTAATATTACTTTATTCTATAGCTAATAATCTTATAAGTAAAGGGTATATAGATAATGAATATATAAGTAATTATACAGAAAGATTTGATGAGTTTAAGGAATTTGTTAAACAATATACTATAGAAAGAGCAAGTAAAGAAACTGGAATTAGTGAAGAATCAATTCTAGAACTTGTAGAATTAATTCATAATGGAAAAAGAGTTTCTTTTTGGTGGACAATGGGGGTTAATCAAGGTTATGAAGCTGTTAGAACTGCACAAGCTATAATTAATTTAGCCTTAATGACAGGAAATATTGGGAAACCAGGGACAGGGGCTAATTCTCTTACAGGACAATGCAATGCAATGGGTTCAAGAGCATATAGTAATACAGCATCCCTTTATGGTGGAGGAGATTTTGATAATATAGCTAGACGTGAAAGAATTGCTGAGGTTCTTGGAGTTAATGAATCTTTACTTGCAACCAAGCCTACATTAACCTATAACGCGATTGTTGAGAAGATTATAGCAGGAGAGATAAAAGGTTTATGGGTTATCTGTACAAATCCACGCCATTCATGGACAAATAATAAAAAATTTAAAGAAGCTATGGATAAATTAGAATTTTTTGTCGTTCAAGATATCTATGGTAACACTGATAGTTCTAAAGATTGTGATATGTATCTTCCTGTAGTTCCAGGAACTAAGAAAGAAGGAACTTTAATAAATACAGAAAGACGTATATCTGCTTTGCGCCCAGCAATTGAAAAATCTTTAGATGAGAGAAGTGACTATGAAGTTATTTATGGCATTGGACAAGCACTAGGAATGGGAGAAATTCTTGATAATTGGAGAACTCCAAGAGATGCATTTAATTTAATGAAAGAATGTTCTAGAAATATGCCTTGTGATATGACAGGTGTTACCTATGAGGGGTTGGAAAATTCAAATGGAATTCAGTGGCCTTTTAGAGAAGGGGATATTCTCAAAGAAGATCAGAGAAGATTATATGAGGACAATAAATACTACACTCCTTCAAAAAAAGCTAAGTTTATGTTCGAAGAAGTACAAGAAAATCCATTGCCAACTACAAAGGAATTTCCTTATATATTAAATACGGGCAGGGGAAGTATTGGACAATGGCACACACAAACTCGTACAAGAGAAATAGCTGTTGTTGAAGATGTTAATATTAAGGATGCATATATTTATATAAATACTAAACTTGCAGAAGAAATTGATGTTAAAGAAAATGAAAATATTAGAGTTTATTCTATTAATGGAAATTTTTCTGATTTTAAGGTAAAGGTTACAGACGATGTTAAGTATGATGAACTTTATGCACCTATCCATTACTTGGAGTGCAATAATTTAACCCCATCTTTATATGATTCTTATTCTAAAGAACCTTCATATAAGACAACTCCAATTAATATTTGTAAAATTCAAGTTGGAGGAGATAAGTTATGAAAAGAATAAAAGCGGATAGAAGTAAATGTGTAGGATGTTTAACTTGTGTCTCAGCTTGTATGGTTAGTCATGAGAGTTGTGATTCAAGAAACCGTATAGTTAGAGATAGTAAAAACAATATTAAGCTTATTTTCTGTCACCAGTGTGATAAGCCAAAATGCGTTGAAGCGTGCAGTAATGGAGCTATGTCAAAAAACGAGGAAAATGGATTGGTTGAATACAACAAGGAACTTTGTATAAGCTGTAATAAATGCATAGAGGCCTGTCCTTTTGACGCGCTGAAAAGTGATTCAATTGAACACAAAGAAATTATGAAATGCAACATGTGTACTCATAGAACAGAAAATAATGAACCAAATCCTATGTGTGTAGAGAAATGCCCCATGGGAGCAATAAACTTTATATAAGCATAAATATAGGATTAGAAGACAAGGAGATATTATATGGAAAAAAGATCGCTTTTTCAAAGACTGGAAAATTTACCGGTTCCAATTCTTCCAACAATATTAGGTACTGCATCAATATCAAATGTATATTCTAATTTAGGATATACTTGGATAAGGCATATTTCAATGTGGGCAGCAACAATTGTTTTAATAACGTACATAATAAAAATTATATTTTATTTTGATACATGCAAAAAAGAATATTCTAATACTGTACCAGCTAGTTTGTATGCTGCTTTTAGTATGATTTTAATGATTTTAGGAAGTTACTATTTTGATTATAATCAAGCTATAGGAAAGATTATGTGGTTTAGCGGAATTGGTATTCATGCTATACATATTTTAGTGTTTACATATAAAAATGTTATTAAAGGTATAAATAAAGATACTTTCGTTCCTAGTTGGTTTGTTACTTATAATGGAATAATGGTGTCTACATCTATTGGAGTACCTATGAACGAGCCGATAATAGGAAAGATGATTGTATATTATGGAATTACTATTTTTGTACTGATAATTCCATTTATGATATACAGGTTAATAACTACAACTATTAAAGATATGTTTTATCATACCCAAGCAATTTTAGTTGCACCATCAAGTTTATGCGTAATTGGATATTTGAATTATTTTAAAGAACCTAATCCAATAATAGTATATTTGCTATATGCCTGTGTAATTTCAGCAGTAATATTTGTATTTATAAAAATACCAAAATTCTTTTCTTATGCATTTTATCCAGGGTTTGCAGGTATTACATTCTCAATGGCAATAGGAACAGTAGCTTCAACTAAGATGGCAGCCTTTTTAACTACTCAAGGTCAAACAATGATTGGTGATATGGTTAAAGAGATGTCTGGTATTCAACTTTATATAACTACAACATTTATTGCATTTGTACTTTATAATTTTTTGAAAATGCTTTTTAGTGGTTGTAAGGAGGCATAATAGAATAAAAAGGATGGTTTTATGAAAATTGCTGCTTTGGTTCTTGTTGGGGGAAAAAGTAGAAGAATGAATGGGAACAATAAAGCATTTCTTAAATTTAAGAATAAGAGCTTTATTGAAAAAATAACTGATGAGTTAAAGGTCTTTGACACAATTTATATATCAGTAGATGATAAAGAAAAGTACAAAGATTTGAATTACACCTTATTAGAAGATATTTATAAAGATATTGGACCAATAGGGGGGATATATTCAGCATTAAAAACAATTGACGAAAGATATATTTTTGTAACTGCTTGTGATATGCCTAAAATTACAAAAGATTTTATAGAATTTATTTGTAATTCAATTACGGAAGGTATTCAGTGTGTAGTAGTTCAAGATGAAAAAGGAAGAATCTATCCTTTAGGAGCAATTTATTCTAAAGATATGATTTATAACATTGAAAATATGATAGAAGAAAAAGATTATAAACTTTTAAATTTAATAAGCAGAGTTAAAACTAAAATTATACCTTTATCTGAGACTAAGTTTGATAAATGTATTTTAGAAAATATAAATAATTTGGAACAATATAATAAACTTGAAGATTAAAACAACAATTAAATAGTCTCCGTGCAAAAATATCTAAGGAATAATATCTATGATATTGCGCCAAAGTGAAAATAATCACTTTCAGGGTTATATGGGAAACTGTTTAGCCTTCCATGTTTGAAAAGGAGTATTATTTAATTTTTAAATAATGAATAATATTAATTGCATATTACTTTTGAATATACAGCTATATTGTTCATGCCTTGTTATTTAGGTAGGATGATATGGTTTTTTATAGATTATAATTTTAAAATTTTTACACTAACAGAAACTTAAAGATAAATTGAAGCTTATTAGGAGGCAGAATTATGAAGAAAATTGCTACAGTTGATGCAATAGGGCATGTAATATGTCATGATATTACGAGGATTATTAAAGATGTAGTAAAGGATGTTGCTTTTAAAAAAGGGCACGTAGTTAAGAAAGAGGATATCCCTGTATTATTATCAATAGGGAAAGAACATCTGTATGTTTGGGAAAAAAAAGAGGGGATGCTCCATGAAAATGAAGCAGCAGAAATATTATATGAAATTTGCAACAATGAAAATGTTAAACCTTCAGAAGTTAAGGAAGGAAAGATTGAAGTAATTGCTGATATAGATGGTTTATTTAGAGTTGATGTGAAAAAGTTAGATATGATTAACGAATTAGATGAAATTATGATTGCTACAAGGCACACTAATTATCCAGTTAAAAAGGGAGAAATATTAGCAGGCACAAGGGTTATACCTCTTATTATAGAAAAAGAGAAGTTAGAAAAAGCACAAAAGATTGCGGGAGATATGCCAATTATGGAGTTATTACCATATAAGAAGATGAAAGCTGGAATAGTCACAACAGGAAGTGAGGTTTATCATGGAAGAATTAAGGATACATTTACCCCAGTTGTTATAAATAAACTTAATCAATATGAGATTAGTGTTTGTGATCATAAAATAGTAAATGATGAAACTGAAATGATAATAAATGCTATTAGTGAATTAAAGAAAAATGGTGCAGATCTTATTGTTTGTACAGGAGGCATGAGTGTAGACCCTGATGATTTAACACCAAGTTCAATTAGAAAAAGTGGAGCAAAGATTATTTGTTATGGAGCACCAGTACTACCAGGAGCTATGTTCTTACTTGGATATTTTGAAGATGGGACACCTATTATGGGATTGCCAGGTTGTGTGATGTACTCAAACGCAACTATATTCGACTTGGTATTACCAAGGATAGCTGCTGGAATTTCGGTTACAAAGAGTGATATTTCAAAAATGGGACATGGAGGATTATGCCTTCGTTGTACAAAATGTACATATCCTAGATGCGGATTTGGAAAGGGAGTATAAGTTTTGCTTAATATTGAATTAGAAGAAGCTATTAAGTTGATGAATAAAAGCATAAAAGAAAATGGAGAAGCAGAAGAAATTGAATTAATAGATGCTAGTGGGAGAGTAGCATGTGAAGATATTTATGCACCTATAAATAACCCACCATTTGATCGTTCGCCTCTTGATGGATATGCGCTTATAGCAAAAGATACTAAAGGTGCAAGCAAAGAAAATGTAAAAAAGTTAAAAGTTGTAGATTGTATATTTGCTGGAGGATATAGTGAAAAAGTACTTGAGAGAGGTCAAGCGATTAGAATTATGACAGGTGCAAAAATTCCAAAAGGCGCAAATTGTGTAGTAAGACAGGAAAATACTAACTATGGTGAAAATGATGTTGAAATTTATGAAGAACTTTCAGAATATGATAATTATTGTTTTGCTGGTGAAGATATAGAAAAAGGGGAATTATTGATAAAGAGTGGGGAATTGCTCACTTACGTGCATATTGGAATTCTCTCCAGTATGGGAATTTCAAATGTTAAAGTAAAATCTAAGCTAAAGATTGCTTTGCTTGTTACTGGTGATGAAGTTGGAATCTCGGGATATCCATTAATGGAAGGAAAAATTTATGATAGCAATCTTAATTTAATTAATTCAAGGTTGAGAGAGTTTGGATTGAGAACAGTTATTTCAGAAATTATTGAGGATGATGGAGAAAAGGTTGGAAAAAGAATAGATGAGATTATAGATAAAGTAGATCTAGTGATCACAACAGGTGGTGTTTCTGTTGGGGAAAAAGATATATTACATGATGCATTACCTCGTATAGGAGCAAAAAGAGTTTTTTGGAAGGTTAATTTAAAGCCAGGAACTCCAGCGATGTATTCTTTATATAAAGATAAGCCTATATTATCTCTATCTGGAAATCCTTTTGCGGCACTTACAACTTTTGAACTTTTGGCAAGACCGGTTTTAGCTAAGTTAACTGGGGATAAAAATTTAAGTCCTAAAAAAGTTGAAGGAATTATGGAAGATGAATTTAATAAGCCAAGCATGAGAAGAAGGTTTATACGTGCTTATTTTAATAGTGGTAAAGTTAAATTTAAAGGAAATAAACATTCTTCAGGAGTGCTTTCATCGATGATAGAATGTAACTGTTTGATAGATGTACCTAAAGGGACTAAGAAATTGAGTAAGGGTGACAAGATAGATATTTTTTTACTTTAAGTAATAATCAGAGAATTTAAAGGAAGTGCAATATATGGAAAATAAATTTAGTCATTTCGATTTAGATGGAAATGCAGTTATGGTTGATATTTCAGAAAAAAATATAACATCAAGAACAGCAATTGCTAAGGGAAAAATTTTTGTTAATGGTAGTGTTATGGAATCAATTTTAAATAAAACTGTTAAAAAGGGAGATGTTCTTGGAGTAGCGAGAATTGCTGGAATAATGGGAGTAAAGAAGACTTCAGAGTTAATTCCAATGTGTCATCCATTAATGATTAGTAAATGTAAAGTTGATTTTCAAGTAAATAAGGAGCAGAGTTACATAGAAGCGATATGCACAGTTAAAGTAGAAGGTAAAACAGGTGTGGAAATGGAAGCTTTGACGGGAGTAAATATAACACTTCTTACTATTTATGATATGTGCAAAGCTATAGATAAAACTATGGAAATTTCGGAAATCTATTTAGAGAAGAAAACTGGTGGAAAAAGTGGAGAGTTTTTAAATGAAAAACAAAGATAAACCTACATTGATTGCTATAAGTGGAGTGAAGAATTCTGGAAAGACAACACTTATAACAAAGATAATACCTAAGTTAGTTAATCTAGGATATAAGGTTGCTACAATTAAACATGATGGACATGAATTTCAAAGCGATATAGAAGGAACTGATTCATATAGGCATAAAGAATCAGGGGCATATGGAAGTGCTATATTTTCTAAAACAAAATTAATGGTAGTTAAAGAGATGAGTGAAATTTCTGAAAAGGAGTTAATAAGGTATTTTCCGGAGGCAAATATTGTTCTGTTAGAAGGTTTTAAGAATTCTGACTACCCCAAAATTGAAGTTGTAAGAAAAGAAATTTCAAGAGATTATGTTTGTAGGAAAGAAACACTGATAGCTTTAGCAACAAATTTAAATTGTCATTTTGAAAATGTAAAAACTATTGATATAAATAGTATCGATGAAATCGTAAAAGAGCTGCTTAAGGTGTGTGAAGAGGTGTAGAAATGGTTGATATTTACGAAAGAGAAATTGATTATATAAGAATTTCAATTACTGATAGATGTAATCTTAGATGTGTCTATTGTATGCCAGAAGAGAAAATAGAATGTTTGAGCGATAATGAAGTATTATCGTATGAAGAAATAATTTATTTATGTGAAGTTTTTTCAAAGTTAGGTATTAGTAAAGTTAAAATAACTGGGGGGGAACCTTTAGTCAGAAATGATTTGTCGTACCTTATTAAAAATATAAAAGAAATAGACAATATTAATAATGTTACTTTGACTACAAATGGAATATTGTTAGAGGAACAAATTGATTCCTTAGTTAGATCAGGATTAGATGCAGTTAATATTAGTATTGATACTTTAGATGAATTTACATACAAAAACATTACTCGTATTGGAGATATAAAGAAAGTTATTAGAGGAATTGATAAAGCTTTAGAATACGAGAATCTTCTTGTTAAATTGAATTGTGTAATGATAAATGAAATAAACGACAAGCAAATACTAGAATTAGTTGAAATGATACGAAATAAGGATTTAAGCATTCGATTTATTGAACTTATGCCAATAGGAGTTGGAAAACAGAGAAAAGGTGTGAGTGAAAATGAAATAAGAAAAGTTATTGAAAAAAAGTTTGGAAAACTTAATCAATTTAATGAGTCTTTAGGTAATGGACCAAGTTGTTATTATAGTTTAGATAAATTTAAAGGAAAAATAGGTTTTATAAGTGCAGTTAGTCATAAGTTTTGTGATAAATGTAATAGGATTAGACTTACTTCTAGTGGATTTTTAAAAACTTGTCTACAATATGATAAAGGTATAGATTTGAAAAAACTTATAAGTGAGGGAAAAAGTCAAGAGGAGTTAATAGAATCTATTAAAAATGCTATCTATAATAAACCGATAGAAAATAAGTTTTTTGAAATTTATTCTCATGAGAATTTTGAACAACATATAATGTCAGAAATAGGTGGCTGACATATATTAAATAATAAAGATATTATTTAAATTTGATTTAGAGAGGAAGGCCATGTAATGGGTAGAATTATTGCTATTTGTATAAGTGAAAAGAGAGGTACAGCAAAGAAAAATATAGGTGAATGCAATATTATTGAAGGATATGGATTAGAGAATGATGCACATGGTGGTAATTGGCATAGACAAGTAAGTTTACTATCTTATAATAAAGTGCTTGATTTTAATTCCAAGGGTGGAGCAGTGGAGGATGGAGCTTTTGGTGAAAATATTCTTGTAGAAGGCATTGATTTTAGAACTTTGCCTATAGGAATAAAATTTAAATGCAATGACGTCATTCTAGAACTTACTCAAGTTGGAAAAGAGTGCCATGCTCATTGTGAAATATACAAAAGAGTTGGAGATTGTATTATGCCTAGAGAAGGGGTCTTTGCCAAGGTTATACATGGCGGTAAAATTAAAGTAGGGGATGATTTGGTATGTTTGAAGTAGCGATAATTACTTCAAGTGATAGTGGATACAGAGGAAAGAGAGAAGATAAAAGTGGTTTAGCTATTAGAAAAATAGTTGAAGAAAATGGATTTAAAGTTGTACATAAAATATTATTACCGGATGAAAAGAATATGTTAAGTGCCGAAATGAAGAGGATCTGTGATGAGAATATTGCAGACCTCATTCTTACAACGGGAGGAACAGGTTTTTCACCAAGGGATTGTATGCCAGAAGCGACTTTAGAAGCAGGGGAGAGAGTGGTTCCAGGAATACCGGAAGCTATGCGTGCGTATAGTTTGCAATTTACTAAAAGAGCGATGTTAAGTCGTGCTGTTGCCGTAATACGGAAGAAAACATTAATAATAAATTTACCAGGAAGTCCGAAGGCGGTTACAGAATGCTTAGAATATATTATAACAGAACTTGATCATGCATTAGGAATACTAAAAGGTGAAGTATCTAATTGTGCAAGGAAATAGAGTAATTTAGCTGGAATATATAATTCCAGCTAAACTACTTTAAAAAAATATGTTTTTAAAAATAAAATAAATTGTCTTTTGGGAAAGTTAAAGAAAGTATATCATTTATAGAGAAATGCATATCCTTTTTTTTGATCTTATATTCAATTGCATTTAGATAAGGAATAGTATTGTTTTTTATATATAAAGTAAAGTCAAAAGGATTTTCGATAATACTATCAATTTTGTAATAAAATGTATTTTCGATTTTTTCATCAACAGAAATCTCAAGATCATGTGCACGTATGCAGATGTATTGAACATTTTCAGGTACTTCACTATTAACTATAAATTCATATCCCCAATTCTCAGCAAAAATAGTATATTTACCGGTTTTTCTAGCTTTTGAAATATTTTTGCAACCTGTTAAAGTTGCTTCTGACAGTGATTTTGGATGTTTAAATAAATCTTTTTTGTCTCTTTTTTTTAAGGCGTTACCATTTTCATACACAACAATGTCATCACAGATTCTATATGCTTCATTTATGTTATGTGTTACGAAGATGATATTTCCGCTATAAATTTTTAATATAGACATCAATTCTTTTTCTAAATTATTTTTTAAATGTTGGTCTAAGGCAGAAAAAGGTTCATCTAAAAGCAAGATATCAGGGGAAGTTATAAGCGCTCTAGCAATAGCAACTCTTTGTTGCTGTCCACCAGATAATTGCCAAGGATAATGTTTTTCTAGTCCTGATAATCCTAATCTTTCTATATAATCATTGCTTAATAGTTTTTTTTGTTTATCATTCAAATTGGAAATTCCGAGTTCAATATTATCAATTACATTCATGTTAGGGAATAAAGCATAGTTTTGAAATAAGTATCCTACTTTTCTTTTTTGAGGACTTAAGTTTATTTTTTCTTGCGAATCAAAAAAAGTTCTATTGTTTACAATTATTTGCCCTTTAGATGGGTTAAGCAAACCTGAAATGTATTTTAAAGTCATACTTTTGCCAGAACCAGAAGCACCTAAAAATCCTAGAATCCCTCTTTCGTGTTGGAAGTTAACTTTTAAATCAAAAGAAGAAAAATTATTTTCTATATTTATGTATAATGACATAATTAGTGCCTCCTTCCTAGCAATTTAAGTTGAATGTCTGACCAGTAATTTAGAAGTAAAATTAATAATAATGTTATTAAAAATATTACAATAACCCAAAGCATTGCCCTTTTCATATCGCCACTTTCTGCTGCAAAAAAAATGGCAAGAGGCATTGTTTGTGTCTTTCCAGGAATATTTCCAGCAAGCATTAGAGTTGCACCAAACTCGCCTATGGCTCGAGCAAATGATAAAACTAATCCTGCGATAATGCCAGGCATAGCCAATGGAATAGCAATCTTATAAAATATTTTAAACTCACTAAGTCCTAGAGTTCTAGCTGCAAAGATAATATTAATGTCTATTTGCTCAAAGGCTGCACGTGAAGTCCTGTACATCATCGGGAATGATACTACTGTAGCGGCAAGTATAGTAGCGCTCCAACTGAAAATTAAAGATGTATTAAAAAGCTCTAATATCTTGCCTATGGGACCATTTTTGCCACAAATAAGTAATAAGAAGAAACCTACAACAGTTGGGGGTAAAATTAAGGGCAAAGTTAATATTCCATCCAATATTCCTTTGAGTTTTCCTTTGAAATTTGCCATCCAGTAAGAAATTATAATGCCAAAGATAAATGTTATTGCAGTTGAAATAAAAGCTGTTTTAATGGAAATCCATAAGGGAGTAATATCCATCGTTAAATCCTCCTATAAAGTAAAATTAAATTAGCAAATTAAGTTAAGTGATAACCATATTTTTTGAAAATTTTCTTACAGGTATCAGTAAATAAAAAGTCTTCAAAGGATTTAGATGCATCTATATTTTTACTAGCTTTAAGTATTCCAATTGGATATATGATAGCTGAATGCTTGTCATCTGGTATCGCTTCAATAATTTTTGAGTTGCTATCATTTAGTACGTCACTTTTATATACAAATCCAACATCAGCATTGCCTGAAGTTGACCATGCAAGTACTTCTTTTACATCTTTAGCAAAAACAAGTTTTGATGAAATTTCATTTTTAATGTTAAGGTTTTGGAAAGTTTCATCAGCATATTTTCCAGCAGGAACACTATGTGGTTCGCCAATTGCAATTTTTTTAACTTTATCGGTATTTAAATCAGAGATGCTATTTATTTCACTGTTTTTTGGGCCAACTAAAACTAAATCATTCTTAATCAAGTCTTTATCACTGTTCTCCAATAAGAAAGATTTATCATTTAAAAATTTCATTTGGTCTTGACCAGCGGAGATGAATATATCACAAGGGGCACCTTGTTCTATTTGTTGTTCAAGAGAACCAGAAGAGCCATAATTAATAGTTAAACTAATGTTAGAATTAATCTTTTTAAATTCAGTTTGTATTTCTTCCATTGCTTCTTTTAGACTTGCAGCAGCGGAAATGTTCAATTCTATTGCTCCTGATGAGTTGTTAAAAGTGCTACAAGAAGAAAGTAGTATAGTTGAAATTAGTATTATTAAAAAAGTAGAAAGTGTTAATCTTTTTTTCATAAATAAATCCTCCTATGTTAACATGCTTTTAATTATAGAGAGTATGAGCAAATAAGAACGTGATATTAGTCACGAAAAAAAGCAGGTTGTTACGGTTTTTAGATTGTGTTTTTCATATATGAAATGAAGTGAATAGAAAATAAAATTTTATAATAATTAATTAAAATTTGAAATTTTATTTTTTACTCATATAATATTATATGGTAGTTAAAAATTAAAAGATAAAAACGTATAAACAATAAAATTGAAGTCTTTTGAAAAATATAATCTAGTATAATTGAATATATGAAAAGGAAAATTGTTATAGATACGAGTTTGTTTTAAGGAGTGATATTTTTGAATAAATATAAAATAATTATGACTGGTGGGGGTACAGCTGGACATGTAACGCCTAACTTAGCGCTAATACCAAGTTTGATGAAAAATGGATTTGAGGTTAAATATATTGGTAGTAAGGATGGTATAGAGAAAGAAATTATTAGTGAAAATTCAATACCTTATTTCGGAATATCATCTGGGAAATTAAGAAGATATTTTGACCTAAAAAACATATCAGATCCTTTTAAAGTTATAAAAGGTATTTTTGAGGCTAAAAAAATATTAACAAAAGAAAAACCAGATGTTATATTTTCAAAAGGTGGATTTGTTGCTGTTCCAGTAGTTATAGCAGCGTCTATGAAAGGAATTCCAGTTGTTGCACATGAATCAGATATTACTCCAGGACTTGCTAATAAATTATCCTCACCATTTTGCAATAAACTTTGTGTCACTTTTAGAGAAAGTTTGAAATATGTAAAAGGTGGTAAAGGTGTATTGACAGGAAGCCCAATAAGGGACGAAATATTCAATGGGGTGAAGTTGAAAGGTTTAGAAATCTGCGATTTTCAAGGTAATAAAGAAATAATATTCATTATGGGAGGAAGCCTAGGGTCTAAGGTTGTCAATAATGTGGTTAGAGAAAATTTAAGAGAGTTGCTAAATGTGTATGATATTATACATATCTGCGGTAAAGGAAATATAGATGAGAATTTGAAGAACTTAAATGGTTATGTTCAATTTGAATATGTAAATGAGGAACTTCCTCATTTAATGAAATCAGCAGACTATATAATATCCAGAGCTGGTGCTAATTCCATATTTGAGTTTTTAGCTTTAAAAAAGCCAACCTTATTGATTCCACTTTCTAAAAAAGCTAGTAGGGGAGATCAAATTTTAAATGCAAGATCTTTTGAAAGGGAAGGTTATTCATTAGTGATAGAAGAGGAAGAAATAAATAAAGATACATTTTTAGAAAAAATAAATGAACTTAAAGATAATAAAAAGGAACTAGTGAGAAACATGAATAAGGGAAAAGATAAAGTCGGAAATGATGCTGTAATTCAAGTTATTATGTCAGTTATAGGGAGGAAGAAGTAAAAAGACTGAAAATTTACATTATTCCTAATTTGTCTTTCATTAGGAAATTACCTTGCAAAATTAAATTAGTGATATATAATGTAATTGGTAGGTTTATAATATCAAAAAAAGTAAAAGTTAATATTTTCACAATGTTTTATAGTCAATATATTTAACTATACTTAATTAAATATTTCTATGTTGTGAATTAATTCTAAATTTTGAAAGAGGGGTCTACGCGATGAGAAAAATGAAAACTATGGATGGAAATACTGCAGCAGCTCACATTTCTTATGCATTTACAGAAGCTACAGCAATCTATCCTATAACACCATCTTCACCAATGGCTGAACATGTTGATGAATGGGTAGCTCAAGGAAGAAAAAATATTTTTGGACAACCAGTAAGAGTTATGGAAATGCAATCAGAAGCAGGAGCAGCTGGTGCAGTACATGGTTCATTACAAGCAGGAGCATTAACAACAACTTATACTGCTTCACAAGGATTATTATTAATGATTCCTAACATGTATAAGATAGCAGGAGAAATGCTTCCAGCAGTATTCCACGTATCAGCAAGAGCACTTGCTACTTCAGCACTTAACATATTTGGTGATCACCAAGACGTTATGGCTGCAAGACAAACTGGTTTTGCAATGCTTGCAGAAGGATCAGTTCAAGAAGTTATGGATTTATCAGCAGTTGCACATTTAACTGCAATTAAATCAAGAATACCTTTCTGTAATTTCTTTGATGGATTTAGAACATCTCATGAAATTCAAAAAATCGAAGTTCTAGAATATGATGAATTAGCTAAGCTAGTTGATTATGATGCAGTAGAAGCATTCAGAAATAGAGCATTAAATCCAAATCATCCAGTAACAAAGGGTACAGCACAAAATGCTGATATATATTTCCAAGAAAGAGAATCTGTTAATAAGTTCTACGATGCAGTTCCTGAAATTGTTGAAGGATACATGGCTGAAATTACAAAGTTAACAGGAAGAGAATATCACTGTTTCGATTACTATGGAGCACCAGATGCTGATAGAGTAATAATCGCTATGGGTTCTGCTACAGATGTATGTGAAGAAACAATTGATTATTTAAATGCTAATGGACAAAAAGTTGGTGTTGTTAAGGTAAGACTTTTCAGACCATTCTCAAATGAAAGATTATTAAAGGCTATTCCAAGTACAGCTAATAAAATTGCTGTTTTAGATAGAACTAAAGAACCAGGTTCTGCTGGAGAACCATTATACCTAGATGTTAAAAATGCATTCTATGGAAAAGAAAATGCTCCAGTAATCGTTGGTGGTAGATTCGGATTAGGTTCTAAGGATCCAAATCCAGGACATATTGCTGCAGTTTATGAAAACTTAGCAAAAGATGAACCAAAGAATGGATTTACAATTGGTATAGTTGATGATGTTACAAATACATCATTAGAAGTACATGAAGATATAGATGCTACACCAGAAGGAACTACAGCTTGTAAGTTCTGGGGATTAGGATCAGATGGTACTGTTGGAGCTAACAAGAGTGCTATAAAGATTATTGGAGATCATACAGATATGTATGCTCAAGGATATTTCTTCTATGATTCAAAGAAATCAGGAGGAATTACAGTATCTCACTTAAGATTTGGTAAGAAGGCAATTAAGTCACCATATTTAATAAATAAGGCAGACTTCGTTTCATGCTCTAACCAATCATATATCCACAAATACAATGTACTTGATGGATTAAAGGCAGGATCTACATTCTTATTAAATACTATCTGGACTCCAGAAGATTTAGAAGAAAAATTACCTGCTTCATATAAGAGATTTATAGCAAACAATAACATTAAGTTCTATACTTTAAATGCTGTTGCTATAGCTCAAGAAATTGGTCTTGGTGGAAGAATTAACATGATAATGCAATCAGCATTCTTCAAGTTAGCTAAGATTATTCCATTAGAAGATGCAATAAAATATTTAAAAGACGCTGTTGTTACTTCTTATGGTAAGAAGGGACAAAAAGTTGTAGATATGAATAATGCAGCTATTGATAAGGGCGTTGAGGCAATAGTTGAAATTAAGATACCAGAAGCTTGGAAGACAGCTGTAGATAAAGAAGTTGCTGATACTAAGAAGAAGTCAGACTTCGTTAAGAATATAGTAATTCCAATGAATAGACAAGAAGGAGATTCTCTTCCAGTTTCTACATTCGTAGGTATGGAAGATGGTACTTTCGAAGCAGGTACTGCAGCTTTCGAAAAGAGAGGAATAGCTGTTAATGTACCAGCATGGCAATCAGATAAGTGTATACAATGTAATCAATGTTCATTTGTATGTCCACATGCTGCAATTAGACCTGTACTATTAACTGATGAAGAAGCTAAGAATGCTCCAGAATCATTAAAGGCAGTTCCAGCTAAGGCATTAAAGACAGAAGAACCATTACAATACTTTATGGCAGTTACTCCATTAGACTGTTCAGGTTGTGGAAACTGTGCTCAAGTATGTCCAGCTCCAGGAAAAGCATTAGTAATGCAACCACAAGATACATTAGCTGATCAAATGGAAGCTTGGGATTACAGCATGGACAAGGTATCACCTAAGGAAAACCCAATGAGTAAGACTACAGTAAAGGGAAGCCAATTTGAGCAACCATTACTTGAGTTCTCAGGTGCTTGTGCAGGTTGTGGAGAAACTCCATATGCTAAGCTTATAACTCAATTATTTGGTGACAGAATGATGATAGCAAATGCAACAGGATGTTCATCAATTTGGGGAGGATCTGCTCCTTCAACTCCATATACAAAGAATCATAATGGACATGGTCCAGCTTGGGCTAACTCATTATTCGAAGATAATGCTGAATATGGATTAGGAATGCACTTAGGAGTTAAATCAATTAGAGCTAGAATAGCTGAAAATTGTGAAAAAGCATTAGCTGCTGGTTTAGATGGTGAAGCTAAGGCTGCTGTTGAAGATTGGTTAGCTAACATCGACAACGGTGAAGGAACTAGAACTAGAGCAGAAAGATTAGAAGCTGCTTTAGAAGCTGTTAATACTCCAGAAGCTAAGGCAATATTAAAAGAAAAAGACTTCTTCGTTAAGAGATCTCAATGGATCTTCGGAGGAGACGGATGGGCTTACGATATCGGATTCGGTGGAGTAGACCACGTATTAGCATCAGGAGAAGATGTAAATATATTTGTATTTGACACAGAAGTTTATTCAAATACTGGTGGACAATCTTCAAAATCTACTCCAACTGCTGCAATAGCTAAGTTTGCTGCAAGTGGTAAGAAAACAAAGAAGAAAGACCTTGGTATGATGGCAATGAGCTATGGTTATGTGTATGTTGCTCAAGTTAATATTGGAGCAGACAAGAACCAAGCACTTAAGGCTATAGCTGAAGCTGAAGCTTATAAGGGGCCATCACTAATCATTGGTTATGCACCATGTATCAACCATGGAATTAAAATTGGTATGGGTAACAGCCAATTAGAAGCTAAGAGAGCTACTGATTGTGGATACTGGCAAATGTACAGATTCAATCCACAATTAAAGGGAACTAAGAATCCATTTACATTAGATTCTAAGGAACCAACAGCAGACTTCAAGGAATTCTTAATGGGTGAAGTTAGATATGCTTCATTAGCTAAAGCATTCCCAGAAGCAGCTGATGCATTATTTGAAAAGACTTATCAAGATGCACAAGAAAGATTAGCAAGCTACAAGAAATTAGCTGCTGAATAATATAAATTAAAATAGAAACGGGCGTTAAGCCCGTTTTTATTTTATATAACTATAAAATTAGTTATATAATTGGAAAAATTGTAGTTTGAAAATTAAAAGTAAATATTACTTTTAATTTTGGTTAAATAAGGGTACAATGAGAATGATACTAAAATTTTAGGAGGTAAGAAGATGGATAAGGACGAAAAGAAGTGTGGATGCGGACATAATCATGAACATGAGCACGAAGGTTGTGGATGCGGACATAATCATGAACATAGTCATGAAGGGTGTGGATGTGGACACGATCATGATGAAGAAAACTTTGTTATTGATTTAGAAGATGACAATGGGAATGTTGTATCATGCCCTATAATAGATGCTTTTGAATATGAAGGTAATGAATATGTATTAGCTCAACATCCAGAGGATGATTCAGTATATATGTTTAAATCTGAGAATGATGAATTAGTAGTACCGGATGAAGAAGAATTTAATAGAGTTGCTACTTATTATAACGAAGAATTAGTAGAGAAATAATAAAAGAGTGGTTTTGCCACTCTTTTTTTGTAAAAAATAGATAGAAAAATGAACATGTAAGATTTACATTATACCATAATAATGCTATATTCTTTATATATGGCAAGGAAGGTGTAAAAAATGAAATATGCTGATTTACATATTCATTCTTCGTATTCAGATGGATGCTTATGCCCTGAGGAAATAGTTAAAATGGCTAAAGAAAGAGGGGTGAAATGCATTTCGATAACAGACCATGATACCATAGCTTCACAATATATAGTTAAAGAAAGAAAATCGGAATTAATTGTTATACCAGGTATAGAATTTAGTACTGAGTACAATGATTTGGAAATACACATTTTAGGATATCGTATAGATATAGAAAATCCAAAATTATCTGAGGCTATATATAAATTAAGAGATGCAAGGATAGAAAGAGCAAAAGATATTATAAATATATTAAAGGATAAAGATATATTTATAGATATTGATGATTTGATAAAAGATGGCGACTTCTCATTGGGAAGAGGAAACATAGCAAAAGAGATGGTGAAGAAAGGTTATGTTAGCAACTTTAAAGAAGCTTTTACGAAGTATCTTATGCAAGGTAAAATTGCATATGTACAAGGCAAGAAACAAAGTTATAAAGAGATTATAAAATTGATAGAAGAATGTGGTGGCATAGCAGTTCTTGCACATCCAGGGAAGATTTATAGAAGTATTGAAGTTGAAAAGATAATAAAAGAATTAAAGTGTTATGGATTGAAAGGATTAGAAGTATATCATCCAAGCCATTCTAAGGAGCAGATAAATTATTTTTATAATTTAAGCAAAAAATATAAATTACTGATTACAGGTGGAAGTGATTTTCATGGGGTTAAGAATGGTGATTGTTCACTTGGGAGTCAGGGAATATCTGAGTTATTATTAGATAAGATAATAAATATAAAACAAAAGTGATAATGGAGGAATAAAAATGGGATATTCAAAGAAGGCGGAAAATATAACTCCGTCAATTACTTTAGGAATTACAACAAAAGCAAAGGAGTTATCTGATGCAGGAGTTGATGTAGTAAGCTTTGGAGTTGGGGAACCCGATTTTAATACACCTAAGCATATAATTGAGGCTGCAATAAAAGCAATGGAGGAAGGAAAGACAAAATATACTCCTACACCAGGAATACTTGAATTAAGAAAAGCAATATGCAATAAATTTAAAGTGGATAATGATTTAAGCTATACTCCTGAACAAATTGTTGTATCAACAGGGGCGAAACAATGCTTAGCTAATGCGTTTATGGCAATTTTGAATCCAGGAGATGAGGTGTTAGTTTCATCTCCATATTGGGTTAGTTATCCTGAATTAATCAAATTAGCTGATGGTATTCCTGTTATTGTAGAAACTGATAGGGAAAGCAATTATAAATTTAATTTAGAGTTGTTAGATAAATATGTGACAAATAAAACAAAAGCAATAATTATAAATAGTCCTAATAATCCTACAGGAACAGTATACTCTAAAAAAGAGTTAGAAGTAATTGCAAAGTTTGCAGAGGATAAAGGCCTAATAATTATATCTGATGAAATATATGAAAAATTAATATATGGTAAAGAAAAACATGTAAGTATTGCGAGTATTTCAGAGGATAGTTATAAAAGAACTATAGTTATAAATGGATTATCAAAGGCTTATGCTATGACTGGTTGGAGACTAGGGTATGTTGCCGCAGATAAAAAAATTTCAAAGTTAATGGCAAGTATACAAAGTCATATATCATCAAATGCTAATTCTATAACTCAGTATGCAGCTGTTGCAGCCTTAAACGGTCCTGAAGATGATCAAAAAAATATGGTATTAGAATTTGAAAAAAGGAGAAACTATATGTTGGAAAGGATATCTAAAATGAAAGATATTTCATGTATAGAACCTTCAGGAGCATTTTATGTAATGATGAATATAGAGAAATTCTTTGGTAGGTCAATAAATGGTAAGGTCATTAATGGCTCTGTAGAATTTTCTGATTTGCTTCTAGATCAAGAAAAAGTAGCAGTAGTCCCAGGAGCTGGATTTGGGGCTGATAGTTATGTAAGGCTTTCTTATGCAACTTCAATGGACATAATAAAAAAAGGATTAGATAGAATTGAGAAGTTTATAGAAAAAATTAAAAAGTAATGAAGAAAGCGAAGAGTGTAAAATACATCTTCGCTTTATTATATTATGATTTATTTATTGTTATAATTGTAATATAATAATCTTATATAATAGTGGGAGGAAGACTGTGAAAAAACTAGCAATATTTGATGTGGATTATACAATAACAAAAAAAGAAACTTTAATGGAGTTATATATATATAGTATTAAA
Organism: Clostridium sp. HBUAS56017; assembly: GCF_007115085.1. Lineage (NCBI taxonomy): Bacteria > Bacillati > Bacillota > Clostridia > Eubacteriales > Clostridiaceae > Clostridium > Clostridium sp. HBUAS56017. Next base: position 142,526 of record NZ_SULK01000008.1, read on the forward strand.
GAAAATAAGAAAAATATTAAATATTTACCAAGAGCTCTGTTTAGTGGATTTATGTATTTGGGAAAAATATATGATGAAAAAAGAGTAAAAGAAAGTTTTCTTAAATTTTTGGAAAACTTTGATGAGGAAGAATTTAAAAAGTTAATGAAAAGATTTTACAAGAATAGATTAAGTAAAATAATATATGAAGATTCATTAACTATGATGAAAAAATTGAAAAGTGAAGGATATGACATATATTTAATCTCAGCTTCTCCAGAGTTTTATTTAAACGAATTATATGCTATTAAAGAGGTAGATAAGATAATAGGAACTAGGTTTGGTTTTAGTAAAGGAAAGTTTGTACGAAGTATGGATGGAGAAAACTGCAAGGGAGAAGAAAAAGTTAAGAGGTTGATGGAAGTCTTAAAAAAGGAAAATACAAAGGTTGACTTTAAAGAATCATATATGTTTTCGGATTCATTATCAGATAAACCGCTATTTGATTTAGTTGGTCATCCATATTTAATAAACTATAAAAAGAAACATGATATTGAAGTATTAAACTGGAAGTAAGGAGGGGAATATAGGGGTATGGAAGTTACAAAAGAATTTTTTATTGAAGGAAAACAAATTAAAACCGTAGATGAATGGATAGATGAGGAAAGTAAGGGATTAATTTATGAAGTAATACGTATCATAAATTGTAAACCTTTATTTTATGAGGAACATTATAGGCGAATGGTTAACTCATGTCGTTTGGCAGAAGGAAATTTATATGTGGAGGAATTAGAGTTAAGAGAGTTAATTAGGAAATTAGTAGATGTAAATAAGGCTCAAGAAGGAAATGTGAAAGTAACATATAATATGAAAAGTGGAAATGTTAGGTTGTTTTTTATACCACATTCATATCCGACTAACAAGATGTACAGAATTGGAGTTGAAACTATATTATATTATGGAGAAAGGGATAATCCGAATGCGAAGATTATAAATAATAGTTTTAGAGAAAAAGTCAATACAGAAATTAAAAAGAAAAATGCATATGAGGCTATATTAGTAGATAGAAATAATTTAATAACTGAGGGAAGTAGGTCAAATATATTTTTAATAAAAAATAGTTGCCTATATACATCTAAGGTGGAATCTGTTTTGCCTGGAGTTACCAGAACAGAGATTATTAAAGTAGCGAAGAAAAATGGAATAGAAGTGTTTGAAGAAAATATAAATGCAGAAAAAATAGGGGAATTCGATGCTATGTTTATTTCAGGGACATCACCTAATGTATTGCCTATAAATATGGTAGATGATACAAAATTTAATGTGAACAATGAGTTGATGAGAGCGATTATGGCGTTATTTTTAGAAGAAATAGAAAGTTGTGTAAAATGATATAATAAAAAACTAATATAAATGATATAATATTGATTTTCTATATATTACAATAGTATATCATATATGATATACTTAAGGGGTAAGGAGAGAAGTTTAAATGGATTATAATTATTCTGAAAAAAGTTTAGAAGAATGTCTAAAAAAGGCTGAAAAAGAATTATCCATACTAAGAGACAAACTTGATTATGAAGTAATAAAAGAAGAAAAAGGCTTTTTCAAAAAGAAATGTATAATAAAAGTACATGTTGATGAAGAAAATGAAGAAGATGTAGTAAATGATACTGAAAATTTTGCAGTTACTAATGAGAAGGCTAATAATATTATTGTAAAAGAAGATAAAATTTTATTAGACATAGAAGAAGGTTCTACAATTGAAATAGAATTTGAAAATGGAATAAAGTTGTTTGTTAATGGTAAAGAAGTAAGTTCTCCTGTTGAAGTAGCATATAATGATGAACTTAGATATGAAGGCGAAAAAGTAAACGCTAGAAGAAGCTTGAATATTCATTTAGATAATGATAGAACAATGGCTACTGTTGATATTGAATATATTCCAGAAGAAGTAAAAGAAGCATACTGCAAAATAATAGGGAATAAGGTGAAAATATCAGGAGTTATTGCTGATGGGAAAATGCCACCTTTATATACTAAAGATGAAATAAAAGAAGCTCTTAGAAGTAAAGGTGTTATTTATGGAATAATTGATGAAAAAATCAATGAAATATCTATGAAGGCTATTGTTAAGGATGAAGTTGTAGCTAAAGGACTCCCTGTTGTTCATGACGAGGAAGACAGAATAGATATTAAGTTTGATAACACAAAGAGAAATGTAGATGAGAGCTCCAAAGAAAAAATTGATTATAGAAATCTTTATTCTATGGCTAATGTAGGAATTAACCAAGTTATTGCAGAACTGGTTGAAGGAAAAGTAGGTCATAATGGAATGAATATATTTGGAGTGGAGATAAAAAAGAAAAGTAAAAAAACTTTGCAAATTGTTGCAGGAGATGGATGCAAACTTGAAGATAACAAAATAATATCTACAATGGAAGGACGTCCAACTGTAAAGAGCGGAGTGTTTTATGTAAATAAAATGTTTGAAACAGCAAAAGATGTTGATATGGCAAGTGGAAATATAACTTTTGTTGGAGATGTAAAGATTGCAGGAAGCATTAAAGATGGAATGAAAGTAGAAGCAGGAAATAGCGTTGAAGTAGGAAAAAATGTTGAAGCGGCAAAAATAATATCTCAGGGGGAAATTCATGTAAAGGGAAGTGCACTTGGTTCAGAGATAATTGCAGGAGTTAAGGACTTGAATCTTCAAAGTTCAATATCAATGCTTGAGGAATTTAAAAAGGATATAGAGCTACTAGTAGCATCTCTTGAAGAAGTGAAGAGGCGTCATATAGTAAGTGATGATAAGCCTGATGGAGAAATAATAAAACTTTTATTAGAAACAAAATTTAAAGATATACCTAAAAAAGCCTCTGAATTATTGAAAAACACTGTGCTTGAGGGCAATTGGATAGATAAAATTAAAAGGATATTGAGAGAAAAGATTATAGGTTCTGGACCTTTAGGTATAAAGTATTTTGGTGAATTGTACGAATTAATAGAGTGTATAGATAAGGAATTAAAACCTCTTAAAATGAAAATATCTCATCCTGTGGATATTTATTTAAATTATAGTCAAGATACTAAGGTTAAAGCATCAGGAACTATATATATTACAGGAAAGGGTCAATATGTCTCAGAATTAGTTGCAGAAGGAAATATTGAATTCTTATCTGATGGTGCTATAGCAAGAGGTGGAGTTTTAAGTGCTGGAAAAGAAATTAAAGCAAAAGTAGTTGGAAGTACTGCAGGAGTTACTACTACATTAAAGGTGGGAAAAGGTGGAGTTATAACTGCAGATATAGCATATCCAAATACTGTGTTTGTTTTTGGAGAAAGAAAATATACTTTAGAAACAGCATCGAAACAAATAAAAGCATATCTTGATGAACAAGGTGAAGTAGTAGTAGATAAATTTGTACTTTAGGAGGACAAACTATGGAAGGAAAAGAAATGAAAATACTTATCTTTAGTTTAAATGGAGAACATTATGCTACTGATATTGGCGATGTAGAAAGAATATTAGGATATATTGAGTCTACAGAGATGCCAGATGTGCCTGATTTTGTTGAGGGTGTAATAAATTATGAAAATAATATACTGCCAATACTTAATCTTAGCAAAAAATTTAATTTCCCAATAATTAAAAATCAATCAGAACAAGATCAAAAAAAGATTATTGTTGTCAAACGAAATGATAAGAAATTTGGGGTTATTGTAGATACAGTTTACGAGGTATCCGATGTAAGCAATAGTTTATTTGAAGAACCACCTGCAATAACAGCATCTGCTTCGAAAAATTATATTGAGGGATTAATAAAATTGAACGATAAAATAGTAATTCTTTTAAATCTAGATAAGATTTTATCGGATGAAGAAGAAGAATTGATTTTTTAGGGGGAACATAATACATGGGTGAAATAAAAGTTGGGATAGCAGATTTGAATCTGGTGATGCCTCCTGGTAAAATTATGACGATAGGCCTAGGGTCTTGTATAGGTATAGCATTATATGATAGAATGCTTAAAATAGCAGGACTAGCACACATAATGTTGCCAGATAGTACTCAGTTTAAAAATGTTCCTCAACCACTAAAGTTTGCAGACTTAGCAATTCCAATTTTGGTAAAAAAGATGGAGGAGAAAGGATGTAATAAGAGAAATTTAGTGGCAAAAATAGCTGGAGGAGCATCGATGTTTAACTTTTCAGATAAAAGTATGGTAAGCGATATAGGTAAACGAAACGCTGAATCAGTAAAAGTAGCACTAGATAAAGAAGCTATACCAATAATTGCAGAAGACACAGGGGGAAATAAAGGTAGGACTATGATTGTGGATTCGAATGATGGTATTGTAACATTAAAGATAGTAGGACAAGGTGTAGTTACCCTATAAGGAGTGGTTGACGTGGCGAAAGTTAAGGTAGCAATAGTTGATGATTCTGCTTTTATGAGAAAAATAATATCAGATTGTTTGAATTCTCATATAGAGATAGAAGTTATAGCAAAGTTTAGAAATGGAAAAGATCTTGTTGAGCAGTTTGATAGATATAAACCAGATATAATTACTTTAGATGTGGAGATGCCTGTGATGAATGGGGTAGAGACATTAAAGGCGTTAAAACAATATAAAATTAAGTGCCCGGTTATTATGTTAAGCAGTTTAACAAGACAAAATTCTGTACATACACTAGAATGTTTAGAATTGGGTGCCACTGATTTTATAGAAAAGCCTTCTACCAGTCTTACAAATGATATTAAATTTAACAAGACTTTGATTGAAAAGGTACTAACAATAGCTAAACAAGGAGAAAAGAATACTTATATTAGAAAATCGATTGAGTCTGTTGTACCACTTATTAGAAATACTAGAAGTTCAATTAAGGCCATAGTAGTTGGAGCATCAACTGGAGGACCAAAAGCACTTCAGAAGGTGTTGACAGAAATAAATTCCGATATTGGAGTGCCAATTTTTGTTGTTCAGCATATGCCAAGGGGGTTTACAAAAGCTTTTGCAGATAGGCTAAATGGCATATGTAAATTAAGAACTTTAGAAGCATCTCATGGTATGTTAGTTGAAAATAATACAATTTATATAGCTCAAGGTGGATATCATATGACCATAGGTAAAGATAACAGAATATGGTTAAATGAAGAACCAGCTATATGGGGAGTTAGACCTGCTGTTGACAAGTTGTTTGAATCAGCAGTAAAAGTATATGGTGGTAATTTGCTTTCTGTTATTTTAACTGGTATGGGAAGAGATGGAGCAAGTGGAACTGAGATTATAAAAGATAATGGTGGAATAACAATTTCTGAAGACGAGTCTACATGTACCATATATGGAATGCCACGAGCTGCATATGAAACAGGAAAGGTAGATATGGTTTTAGAATTACAAGAAATAGCAAATAAAATAAATAGTTTAGTAAAAGGGAGATAATTGAGAACATGAATTTTGACGAGTTTCATAAATGGGTACATCGAGAGCTTGGAATTGATCTTTCAGCATATAAACCAGAGCAGTTACATAGAAGGATAAATAGTTTGATGGGTCGAGTTGGAGTTCATTCTCTAGATGAGTATACCTCCTTAATAAAAAAAGATGTAGAACAAAAACAAAGGTTTTTGGATTTTATTACGATAAATGTAACAGAGTTCTTTAGAAATCCAGAATTATTTCAGGAGCTAGAGAAGACTTTAGTAAGAGAAATTTTACCAAAAGGAAATCAACTTAGAATATGGAGTGCGGCATGTTCTATAGGATGTGAGCCATATACAATAGGTATTATATTAGATAAGATAAGTAAAAATAAACGGCACAACATCATAGCTACAGATATAGATAGCACAATATTAAATAAAGCTAAGATTGGAGAATATGTGCAAGCAGAAGTTAAAAATGTTACTCCAAAAGACTTAGATGATTATTTTACTAAGATTGATGATAAGTACAAAATTAACGATAATATTAAATCTATGGTTACATTTAAAAAACATGATTTGATACTAGGAAATTACGAAAAAGATTTTGACTTAATTGTATGTAGAAATGTTGTTATTTATTTTAATAATGATATAAAAAATCAAATTTATAGAAAATTTAGTGAATCTTTAAAAAAAGGTGGTTTGCTATTTGTGGGAGCAACAGAGAGTATTTATAATTATAAAGAATATGGATTTGAAAAAGCTTCTACTTTTATTTATAGAAAACTTTAAGGAGGAATTTTAATGGACACATCTCAATATATGACTATGTTTTTAGAAGAATCGATGGAAAATTTACAAACATTGAATGAATCACTTCTTGATTTAGAGCAAGATCCAAATGATGTTGATAAATTAAATGAAATATTTAGGGTGGCACATACCATTAAAGGTATGGCAGCTACAATGGGATTTAGTGATATAGCAGAATTAACTCACAAAATGGAAGATGTATTATCAAAATTTAGAGAAGGTGAGTTAAAGGTAACACAAGAAGTTGTTACAGTGTTATTTGATTGCTTAGATACTCTTGAAAAAATGGTAACAAATGTAGAAGAAGGTATTGATGAGCAAGTAGACATAGAGCCAATAATAAAAGCATTAAACAGTATATCTCAAAATGAAGAGAGTAATGAAATTAAGGAAGCTGAAATAGTTGAGAATACAGAAGTTAAATCAGAAAACTCAAGTATTATTGAATTGAATGAATATGATATATCAATAATTAAACAAGCGCAAGAAAAAGGATATAATGCTATAAAGCTTAAAATAAGTTTAAGTGAAAATACTCTATTAAAATCAGCAAGAGCATTTTTAATAGTTAAAGATCTTGAGGAAATTGGAGAGATTGTTAAGTCAATACCAGAAACACAAGACATAGAAAATGAAGAGTTTGATTTAGAATTAGCGTTTGTTTTAATTACTAATAATACTGAAGAGGAAGTTAAAACATTAGTAGAAGGCATTTCAGAAGTGAGGCAAGTAGCTGTTGAAACTGTACCTTTCCAAGAAGAAGTTAAGGCAGAAGTTGTTGAAGAAGAAAAGACTGTAGAGCCAAAAAACATTGAACAAAAACCAAAAGAAAATAAACCTGTTAAGAAAGCTGCATCAAAAAAGGAAGGTCATAAGAAAGCACATCAATCAGTAAGGGTTGATTTGGAAAGAATAGACAAGCTTATGAATATGGTATCAGAACTTGTTATTTACAGAACTAGGTTAGAGCAAATTGTTCTAAACTATAAATCTCCTGAGTTGTCAGAAACTTTAGAACAAGTAGGAAGAACTACAACAGATCTTCAAGATCTTGTAATGAAAATTAGAATGCTTCCTCTAGATACTGTATTTAATAGATTCCCAAGAATGATCAGAGATGTTTCGGTTGAACTAAATAAAGAGATTAACTTTATAATTGAAGGTGCTGATACTGAACTTGATAGAACAGTTATTGATGAGATTGGAGAACCATTAATACATTTATTGAGAAATGCAGCTGACCATGGAGTTGAATCTAAGGAAGAAAGAATTGCTGCAGGTAAAAATCCTGTTGGAACTGTTAAACTAGTTGCTTATCAAGAAGGTACAAAGGCGTTAATTAAGGTTATTGATGATGGTGCTGGCATTAATGTTGCTAAAGTAAAAGCTAAGGCAGAGAAGGTTGGTATTAATACTGAAGGACTAAGCGATAATGATATTAAAAATTTAATATTTGCACAAGGCTTTAGTACAAATGAAGTAGTTACAGATATTTCTGGTAGAGGAGTAGGAATGGATGTTGTTAAGACAAAAATTTCTGCACTTGGGGGTACTGTAGAATTAATAAGCGAAGAAGGTAAAGGATCAACATTCGTTATTCAATTGCCATTAACTCTTCAAATTATACAAGCATTACTTGTTAATGTAGGAGAGGAAACTTTAGCAATTTCTCTTGGCTTTATAGATAGAGTAATTGATTATAAGGAAGATAAAATAAAGAGAACTAATGGAAAAGAAGTAATAGTGTATAGAGATGACGTAATTCCTTTAGTTAGATTAAATGAAAGACTTGATATACAAGCTGAAGAAAGTGATAAAAAGTTTGTAATAATAGTTAATGTAGGAGATAAAACTGTTGGATTATTGGTAGATTCTTTACTTGGACAACAAGAAATAGTAATAAAACCATTAGGAAAAACATTGAAATCTCTTAATGAATATATTGGTGCTACAATATTAGGTAATGGATTAGTTACATTAATACTTGATGTAGGAGCACTTATATAGGTATAATATAATTTATGTAGGAGGAATTTATGGAACAAAGTCAATTTACTAGTATGCAAATGGATGCTTTGAGGGAAGTGTCGAATATTGGAACTGGAAATGCGGCGACTGCTCTTTCGATGATGCTAGGCAAGAAAATTGATATGACAGTACCAGCAGTAAATATGATCGAATTTACTCAGTTATTAGATAGTGTTGGCGAGCAAGAAGTAGCAGGTATAGTTGTAAGAGTTCTTGGAGATATACCTGGTAGTATATTGATTATTTTTGAAAAAGAGGTTGCATTAAATGTTATTGAGTTATTAACAGGAATGGCAGAAAAAGAATTTTCAGAACTTGGAAATTCGGTTTTATGTGAGATTGGAAATATTCTTTCAGGAGCATATATGAATGCTATATCTCAGTTCACTGGGTTAAGTGCAATAGCTTCAGTTCCAGCAGTAACATATGATATGTTAAGTGCAATACTGGCAACAACATTTGTAGAATCTGGACAATACGATGAGTATATCCTTGATATAGAAACAATATTTTTGAATGAGAATAGTGACAATATAGGAGCACATTTTTTCTATATTCCTGTTCCAGGTTCAATTGATAAAATTTTAAAAACTATAGGCTTAAATTAATTTTGGAGGTAGTAGAAAATGGCAAAGGTATTAATAGTTGATGACGCAGCGTTTATGAGAATGATGATTAAAGATATTCTTGAAAAGAACAATTTTGAAATCGTAGGAGAAGCAAGTAATGGGTTAATTGCTGTTGACCTATACAAGAAAGAAAAACCAGATGTAGTAACAATGGATATTACAATGCCTGATATGGATGGTATTGAAGCTGTAAAGGCAATAAAAGAATTTGACCCAAGTGCAAAAGTTGTAATGTGTTCAGCTATGGGACAACAATCTATGGTAATGGATGCTATTAAAGCAGGGGCTAAAGATTTTATAGTAAAGCCTTTCCAAGCTGATAGAGTTCTTGAAGCGATAAATAAGGTACTTGGTGCATAAGAGGTAATCTGGTATAGGAGGCGTGCTAAATGCAAATTGTAGTATTTAAGCTAGGAGATGAACATTTTGCAGTGGAAACTGACAAAGTTCAAAGTATTAATGATATGATGGGGATTACATCAGTTCCTAAAGCTCCAAGTTATATAAAAGGTTTAATTAACTTAAGAGGAAGTATAAAGTCATTAGTTGATATAAACCTGTTATTGGATGTAAATTCAACTGAAGAGCAACAAAGTATAATAATTTTAACAGTAGAAGATGAAGAAATAGGTATTTCAGTTGATGAGGTTGAAGAAGTACTAGATATTGATGAAAAAACAATACAAAAGATGGATACTGACCAAGTTAGTTCTTATATAAGAGGAATAATTAACTATGAGGGTAAGCTATTAACAATTATAGATATAGACAAACTTTTAAATTAAATATAGAAAAGAGGGAGAAGTATGGCAGATGTTTTGTCCCAGAGTGAAATAGATGCATTGTTATCTGCCTTATCTACAGGAGAATTAGAGCCTGAACAAGTGCCCAAAGAAGAAGAAAGACACAAGGTTAAAGTCTATGATTTTAGAAGCCCACAAAAGTTTTCCAAAGATCATATAAGAACACTTGAGTTAATTCATGATAATTTTGCGAGAATTATTTCAAATTATCTTACAGCACAAGTAAGGGTTAATGTTAAGGCTAAAATTGAGACTGTAGAACAGATAACTTATGAGGAATTTATACACTCTGTGCCAAATCCAACAATAATGACAATGTTCAAGATGCCACCTTTAACAGGAACTATACAATTTGAAACAAATCCGCAATTTTCATTTCAGATTATAGATATTCTTTTAGGTGGAACTGGTGATAGACCAACAGTAAGTAAAGAGTTTTCTGACATTGATAAAAATATAATGTTACAAGTTACAACAGGACTTATTAATAATTTAAAGTTAGCATGGGAAGGGATTTTAGATGTTGAACCAGAAGTTGAAGGCATTGAAACTAATCCTGCTATTAATCAGACATTAGCACCCAATGAACCTGTAGCGTTAATAACTTTTTCTGTAGAACTGGGTAAAAGTAATACGTTTATAAATTTATGTATACCATATTTGTCGCTAGAAAAAGTATTAGATAAGTTAGTAGTACAATATTGGTTCCAAAATGAAGATGTTGAATTGATGGAAGAATCAAAACAAAAGTTAGAAAAAGGATTAAACCCTGTAGAAATAGGTGTAGCTGCTGAACTTGGGAAAACAAGTATCAGCATTGATGATTTCTTAAAACTAGGTAGTGGAGATATAATAAAATTAGATACTAAGTATAAAAATCCAATTAAAGTATATATTGAAGATGAAGAATATTATTATGCTAAACCTGGTGTTATAGGGAAGAATGTTGGAGTTGCTATATTAGATATGATAGATAAGGATGTGAACGAGTATGAGTAATGGATTTTTATCTCAAGATGAGATTGATTCACTACTAGGTGGTGGAGACAATAATAATGGGTCAGCAAACGAAGATAAGAGTGCAAATGAAGAAGGATTAACAGATATAGAAAAAGATTTGTTGGGGGAGATAGGGAACATTTCAATGGGCTCTGCTTCAACAGCTCTTTATCAAATAATTAATCAAAAGGTTAATATAACAACTCCCGTTGTAACTGTTACTACGTTAAATGAAATGAAGGATGCTTTCGAGATCCCTAACATAGTATTAGATGTAGAGTATAGAGAAGGGATTGTAGGTAGGAATATTCTAGTCATTAGAACTGATGATGCAGCTGTAATTGCAAATCTTATGATGGGTGGAGATGGAAAACCAGAGAGTCATGAATTAACTGAGTTGGAGATTAGTGCTGTTTCGGAAGCTATGAACCAAATGATAGGTTCGGCAGCTACTTCAATGGCTACAATGTTTTCAAGGAAAGTAGATATTTCACCACCAGTTTCAAGAGTTTGGAGCGATAAAACAGAAGAATTATCAGATGAGATTCCTGGAGATGATAAAATTGTAAGGGTTAATTTTAACTTAACAATTGGAGATCTTGTTGATAGTAATATTATGCAAATTTTACCTGTTGAGACTGCAAAGAAGATTGTATCAATTATGATGGGTAAAGAAGAAGCTAATGAAGCACCTGCAAGCAGTTCTGAGTCTAGGGCTCAAGAAAGGCCAGCACAGGCTGAGCCAGTGCAACAAGTAGTTGAAAGTAAGCCAATAGTTGAAAGACCGGCTGCACCAGTAGAAGTGCATCAGGCAAGTTTTGAACCTCTTGGTCATGAAGGTGCTTCAGGATCACATCAAAATATAGATTTAATTTTAGATGTTCCATTAGATATATCTGTTGTGCTTGGAAGAACAAGAAAGAGCATTAAAGATATTTTAAGTCTTGGAACAGGATCTTTAATTGAACTTGACAGATTGGCAGAAGAACCAGTAGAAATACTTGTTAATGGAAAGAGGATAGCCTTTGGAGAAGTTGTTGTTGTAGATGAAAACTTCGGAGTTAGAATTACAAGTATAGTAAGTAGTAGTGATAGAATAAAATCACTAAAATAATTAGAAAATAGAAATGCTGTCTCAAAATGATGAGATAGCATTTTTATTTTTAATCAATGTTAATTTCTATATTATTTTAAATAACTATTTGTTGTTTTAAGTGTTAAGGAAATATAGTAATATATAACGATGACTTTTGTTAAAAGAATTTAAAAAATTTACTAAACTAAAGTCTTTTATATACGATAATAAATTATAGTCATAAAATATGGAGGAAAAAAAATGAATGTTAAGGGAATTGGATCTCATAATGTTATAAACATATATAACAAGAACAGCAATAGAATAGTTGAAAAAGAAAAAACAATTAATAGAAAAGATACTATTGAGATATCTAAAATTGGAAAGAGCTTAAATAACTATGCTTTTGATGATGTAGATGTTGATAATAGAAAAAAGGTTGCTGAACTAAAAAGTAAGATAGAAAAAGGCACATATAATGTAGATGCTAAATTAACTGCTCAAAGTATTATAGACGTAATTAAAGGGAGAAGAGTTTAATGGTAAAAGAGTTAACAGAAATAATGTTAATGGAAAAGAAAACATTAGAAGATTTATTAGTCTTATTAGAAGAGCAATATAATTATATTATGAAAAAAGATGTTTTTGCATTAGAGGATATTGTAGAGAAGATAAAATTAAGTAATAAAGAGATAGCCAAACAAGAAGTAAATAGGAGACAACTTGTTGGAAATGAAAAAATGCAAGATATTATTAATAATAGTAATGATAAAGATTTAAGTTTAGCTTATAGAGAAACAAAGAAAATTATTGAATCTGTAAGACAGCAAAAAGATACAAATGAGTTGTTAATAAAGCAACAAATTAGTTTTAATGCACAAATTTTAAATATAATAAATCCAAAGAGAGAAATAAAAACTTATAACTCATATGGAAGTTTGTCAAAGTAGGAGGGTGAATAATGTCAGGATTATTTTCTACATTCAATGTAGGTAAAAGTGGTTTATCAGTCAGTCAGAAGACTATTGATGTAACATCACATAATATTTCAAATTCAAATACTGTTGGGTATTCAAGACAAAGAGCTGATATAGTAACTAATAGACCTATGGGTGGAAATTCAAGAGGGGATATAGTTCAAGCAGGTCAAATAGGAACAGGAGCCCAAGTTAAGGCGATTGAGAGAGTAAGAGATACATTTTTGGACTATCAAGTTAGAGGAGAAAAAAGTGTTCTTGGTAATGCTAATATAAGAAGTCAAGTCTTATCTCAAGTTGAAGGTGTATTTAATGAACCATCAGATACAGGAATTTCAACTTTAATAGGTAAGTTCTTTGATTCCTTTCAAGAATTATCAAAGCAACCACAAAGCTCGAATGCTAGAACTGTTGTTGGACAACAAACTCAAGCATTAACTGATGCCCTAAATCATGCATATACGCAGTTAGAACAATTAGAAGGTAATGCTCAACAACAACTAAAAACTTCTGTCACTGATGTTAATAGTTTGTTAAATCAAATTGATAAATTAAATACAGAGATAATAAGTGTACGAACAACAGGTCAAGCACCTAATGATCTTATGGATAGTAGAGACAAGCTTTTAGATGAATTAAGTAGCAAGTTTGGTGTAACAGTAGAACAAAAAGCTTTTGATGGTATAGATGTAAAACCATCTGAATCAGGAGCTATGGTGAATTCTAAGCTTATAAATGCTTCTCCAAATTCAGATTCAGCAAGATTCTCATATATTACATCAATTGAAGAAGATCCAGCACAACCTAATACTCATATTATTACTTATTATAAAATGGGTGATACAACATCAGAGGATAATAAACAAACAATTAAGGTAACAGGCTTAACAGGAGATCAAGTTAAGGATATAAAGGCTACTAGAATATTATGGGGAAATGCACATGGACAAGCTACAAAATCCGACGGTTTCCCAATTAAAGATGGAGAAATAATTAATGCTGGACAATTGATGACATTTAAACCAGAGTCTGGAGAAGTATCAGGTAATATATCAGTACAAAAGGATTTAACTGATTATATGGATCAGTTGGATAAGCTAGCTATGTCAATTGCGTTTTCAGTAAATGCAATTCATAGTGGTATGCCAGATCCTTTAAACGGTGAAAATCCAGATAAGGATAGGGTACCTTTCTTTGTTAATAAAAATGTAGCTAAGTATGACAGCGATGGCAATATTATAAATATTGATTCAACTTTAGAAGGGGAAAGCAAGATATCAGCAAAGAACATAACTGTAAACCAAGAGGTAATTAAAGATGTTATGAAAATTAAAACAAAGACACATGATAGTGCTTTTGGATATACTTCAGATAATACAGTAGACGGAGAAGGAGATGGGGCAAGAGCGTTAGCTATTGCACAGCTTAGAGATTCTCTAATAAGAATACAAGATTTTGGAGTAACAATTAAATCTAGAAGTGATATGTTTGATTACTCAAAAAGTGGAGTGCTATTTACAAATTACGGAATGACTATAAAAAATGATACAAGTGGTACAAAATTTGCATCATATTTTCATGACACATTAGATAGACTAGGGGTTAGTGCTCAAGAAGCAAACAGAAATGTTACCAATAAAGAACAATCAGTTGGTGAGCTTGAAAATAGAAGAGATGAAGTGTCAGGAGTATCGTTAGATGAAGAAATGACTAATTTAATACAATATCAACATGCTTATAGTGCAAATGCAAAGGTAATATCTACAATTAGCGAATTGTTAGATGTTGTAATAAACGGTCTTATGAAATAGAGAAAGTTAAGAAGGAAGTGAAAACATGAGAGTTACAAATAGAATGATGGCAAATAATTACTTAAGAGATATGGGAAAAAATCTTAAGAATTTAGATACTATAAATAATCAGTTGGCGACAGGTAAAGCAATAAATAAAGTTTCTGATGATCCTTTTAGGGCTGCTAGAAGTATGCAATTAACATCTGATATGAATACAAATGAACAATATAATGCCAATATTAAAGATACAATAAATTGGCTAGACACTACAGATGATTCACTATTTCAGGTAACAAACGTCTTGCAAAGGGTTAGAGAACTAATGGTTTCTTCAGGGAATGCTGCTTATGGAAGTGATCAAAGTAAGGCCATTAATGAAGAAATAAAGGAAAGAGTGTCTGAATTAACTCAAGTTCTTAATACTAATTTTGATGGGAAATATATATTTGGAGGAACTAAGGTTTCGTCTAAGCCTGTAGATGCAAAAAAGAATGATGTTACAGGTAACTACGATATTTCACTTGTGGATCAAGAAGGAACTAAGTTGGATTTAAATAGTAGTGATTTATATACCCAGAATAAGCTAGATAATATCAATGGTACACTATCTGTTGAAATTTCCCAATCAGTAACTATGAAGTATAATGTTAATGCTATGGAAGTGTTAAACTTTAAAAATGAGAAAGGGCAGAATGTTAATGTAATGAACCTTTTATCAGATATTCAAAATAATTTAGTATCTAATAATTCATTTGATAGGTCAAAGGTAATCGGTGAAAATTTGGCATCAATAGATGATGTGTTAACAAATGTACTTAAACTAAGATCTGAGGTTGGAGCAAAACAAAATAGAATGGAGTCTGCTCAAACTAAAAATGAAGATGAAAACTTTAATATGACAAATATATTATCAAAAACAGAAGATATAGATGTAACCGAAAAAACTATTCAATTTAGTATGGCGCAAACAACGTACCAAGCAGCATTACAAGTTAGTGCACAAGTATTACCAAAAACTATCCTAGATTATCTATAAAGAGAGGCTAAAAAATGAAAATAGTTTTTAAAAATGGGCTTTTGGGGCTTGAGGAATATAAGAATTATGAATTGCAAGATATAGAAGGCATGGAACCATATAAGTTACTTCAATCCACTGATAATAAGGATTTGGGATTAGTGGTTATTTCACCTTTTGAATTTTGTACTGATTATGAAGTTAATCTAGCAGAAGAACAAATAAAAGAATTAGAGGCAGAATCAGAAAATGAAATAGCACTGTACACAACAGTTAATATTAATTCTGATGTTAGAAAAATGACTACTAATTTAAGAGCTCCTATCGTTCTGAACATTAAGAAAAAAATAGGGCAGCAGATAATTTTAGAGAATGAAGTTTATAAAATAAAGCATCCTATTATTAAGGGGTGATTGAAGTGTTAGTTATAACAAGAAAAGAAGGAGAATCAATAGTAATTGGAGATGGTATTGAAATATCTGTATCTAAAGTTTCGGATGGAAGTGTGAAGCTTGCAATAAATGCACCAAAGGAAATGACTATATTAAGAAAAGAATTATACGATGAAATAGGAAAAGAAAATATTGAGTCAGCTAAAATAGATTTGAATTTCTTAAGAAGTTTAAAGAAATAGAGGTGAATTTTAATGGATATAAAGGTTATAGGTCATGGAGGACAAACTAACCTTAATGGTGAAGCTAATAGTGTAGAAGAATTCCAAGGGAACAAGGATGTTGCAATGGATAAAGCTCAGGGTGATGAAAAAAAAGTTCATGATGAAGCAGAAGTAAAAGATGCTGTTAATAAATTAAATAAATTCCTTCAGCATGATAATACACACGCCGAATACTCAGTTCATAAAAAATTTAAAACAATTATGATAAAGATTATTGATGATAGAACAGATGAAGTAGTAATGGAAGTACCACCTGAAAAGATCCTTAATATGGTTGCGAAGATGTGCGAGCTTAACGGTATTGTTTTTGATAAAACTGTTTAGGTAAGTTTTATGCCATATAAATTAAATTTATTTGATATAAGTGTTAGAAAAGAAATGGTGGAAGCCGTTAAAGCAAATAAAGTGCACCGCAAAAAAGATAATGTTATTGATACAAGAGTAAGAAAATCAGTCAAAGAAGATGGCCAAGAAAAAAATAATAAGCAAAACAAAAGTAAAACTAAAAAATATATTACAGTAGATGGAGTAAAATACAAAGGAGAAAAAATAGAAATAAGTGCTGATAAATCTCAAGATAGTTTTAGTGAAGATTCAGTTGGAATTTTTATTAACAAGGTAAAATAGGAGGGTGCATATGTATTCCAATGGGTATAATGTTTATAAAAATAATAGTGTAAATTACGCATCAAAAGATCAATTGCTTTTAATGATATTGGATGGAGCTGTAAAGTTTTCTAAAAGAGCAGAACTTGCTTTATTAGAGAATAACATAAAAAAAACTCATGAAAGTTTAATAAAGACACAAGATATATTTGTTGAATTAATGGCAAGTTTAGATGTTGATGCAGGAGATTGGGCGAAGCAACTTTTTAAAGTATATAGATTTATTAATGAAAAGTTAGTAGAAGTTAATATTAAGAAAGATATTAATTTATTAAGAGAAATAATTCCATTAATCCAAGAGATAAGGGATTTATGGTATGAAGTTTATGAAAAGGCAAAAGCGTCAGGTCAATAAAATTTAATTAAAATATAAATAAGATGTAAGGAGAGGATTATATGACGACAAGAGTTACAGGATTAGCAAGTGGATTAAATGTAGATGAGTTAGTAACTAATTCTATGAAACCATATAAAGCTAAAGTTGATAGCGTGAAACAAAATAAAGAGATTTTGGAGATAAGGCAAAAATTATATAGAGATATTATTTCTCAAGGATCAGATCTTTATGATAAATATCTTAATATTGCCAAATCAGACACATTACTTTCAACTAAGAACTACATTACAACAACTTTTGATTCAACTAACAGTACTGTAGCTACTGCAAAGGCTTTAGATAGTACTGCCATTAAGGATAATTATAAGGTAGATGTTACAAAACTTGCGACAACTGCGAATACAACAATTAAGGTAGGGGATTTTGATACCACTACGACTAAATCATTAACATTTTCTTATAATGGAAAAGATGTAACAGTTGATTTATCATCTATTTTAGATAATACAACATATGTAGCTGAAGATAAAAATAGACTTATAGCATCAACTTTAAATGATCAGCTAAGTTCTCTTGGGCTAAAGGCTACATATTCAGATATTGCTGGTGGGGTTTATATTGAATCTACTAGTGCTGGTAGCAAAATTGGGACAAATACAAATCAGTTTACAATAGCAGGAAGTATATCTAAAACATCATCAAAAGGGTCTAATTTAGAAGCAACCATAACAAGTTCTAAAGGAACGATAAAATATGGTGATCCAACTATAGATCCAACTGCTCAAGTAGCTAATGGAAATACAGCAACAGTTGAAGGAATCAAGTTTACTTTTACTGATACTACGGCTGCAAGTGGAACTGTAACGCTAGTAGGTAAAACAGATGTTACTGCAGCAAAAGAAAAGATAATAAAATTCTTTAATGACTATAATACTATGGTTCAGAATATGAATAAGTTAGTTAATGAAAAGCGAAATAGGGATTACTTACCTTTAACAGACGATCAAAAGAAAGAAATGAAAGAAAATGAAATAACACTTTGGAATAAAAAAGTTGAACAAGGTCAATTAAGTAGAGATAGTGATGTTTCAAAACTTGTTAATGATATGAAAAATGCTATTGGTAATTCGGTTATAGATAGTGGAACTACTCTTGAAAAAATTGGAATTAAACCTATTAAAGATTATACTACAAAGAATGGTATGTTTGAAGTTAATGAAGAAGAATTAACAAAAGCATTAGAGGAAAATCCTGATAAAGTTATGAATTTATTTATTCAAACTCCACCAGATGGAACTCCAGATTCTGAAAAGACAAGCAAAACAGGGATTATTAATAGGCTAAAGAATATTGTTTATGATCAAACTGTTTCTATAACTAAATCAGCTTTGATAAAAAAAGCAGGGAAAAGCGATTCTGACTTTTCTCAAAATACTTTGAGCAAAAGTATATCGGATTATGAAAAGAAAATAAAAACAATGACAAAAGATTTAGCAGAGAGAGAACAAAAATTCTATAGCAAGTATGCATCTTTGGAAAAAGCAATGAATAGTTATAATGCTCAAATGGCTCAATTATCTTCTGCATTTGGAACATCTGCATGATAGAAGAGTTGTTTGAAAGTTATAAAGAAGTAACTTTTAAAATTATAAATGATATTAAAGCTGATAATGATGTTGAAAAACTTATGGAAGAACGTGCATCTATAGTAAATGAAATTGAGAAGCTTAATATATCTAAGGAAGAAAAAAAAAGAGTTTATGATAGTTTGGCATTGAAAGAAATGGATACTGAACTTGAGAAGACTATTAAGCTAGAGATGATGCAAGTTAAGGAAAGTATACAAAAACTTAAAAATACGAGAGCGGCACATACTAGTTATACGTCTAGTATGAGGCGTGGAAATTTATTTGTAAGAAAAGTTTAAATATGTAAGACAAGTATAAGAACAACTTTCTATAATATAAAAATATTATAGAAAGTTGTTTTATTTTAAGAATTTTTATTTAAAATCTTAACACTTTAAGATGAGATCATTAAAGAAATGTACTAGAAAAATTTACCCATAATATAATTTTAAAGTATAAAAAATAAAATTTTCTAAAAAAGGTATAAAGTATTGGAGAAACTAGACGAGTAATATATTGTAAGGTTAACCAATATCTCTTAAGAGAAAATAAAATTATGACAGGGATGTCAAGTTTCTAAAATCAAGGAGGAATTTAAAATGATAATTAATCACAATATGAATGCTATGAATGCTCATAGAAATATGGCAGCAAACAATACTAATGCTGGGAAATCAATGGAAAAATTAAGCTCAGGTTTAAGAATTAATAGAGCTGGAGATGACGCTGCAGGTCTTTCAATTTCTGAAAAGATGAGATCTCAAATAAGAGGATTAGATCAAGCTTCAAGAAACTCTCAAGATGGTGTTTCAATGGTTCAAACTGCAGAAGGTGCTTTAAATGAGACTCATAACATTCTTCAAAGAATGAGAGAATTATCAGTACAAGCATCAAATGATACTAATGTTACTAAAGATAGAGATTCTATCGCAGCTGAAGTTGATGCTTTACAACAAGAAATATCAAGAATAGCTACTCAAACAGAATTCAACACTAAGACTTTATTTAGTGATACTTCTACTCCAGTAACATTACAAGTTGGTGCAAATAGTGGACAAACTATATCAGTAACATTCTCAAGCATGACTTCTGATTCATTAGGAGTAAGTGCAATAAGCGCTCAAATGTCTACTCAAGGATCTGCTACAGCTGCAATTTCTACAATTGATATAGCTATAGAAAAGGTATCAACAGAAAGATCTAAGTTAGGAGCTGTTCAAAACAGATTAGAACATACAATAGCTAACGTTGACAATGCTTCAGAAAACTTACAAGCTGCTGAAAGTAGAGTAAGAGACGTTGATATGGCTAAGGAAATGATGTCATATTCTAAGAATAACATCCTTCAACAAGCTGCTCAAGCAATGCTTGCTCAAGCTAATCAACAACCACAAAATGTTCTTCAATTATTAAGATAGTGTAGAACACAAACAATAGTTTTGAGCTTTATTAAAAGTAGTAGCTCACAAGAAGGAGAATTCATAAATTTGAGTTCTCCTTTTTCAATCTAGTGTAAAGATGAGTACACTAGATTTTCTTTTTATATGAATGTAATTCTAGTAATTAATTAGAAAAAAGTTTAGTGTAATATATTATTTGGGTGAATGCATAAAAATAACATGTAATATGGAATTTT
>NZ_SULK01000080.1:0-332 GCF_007115085.1 Clostridium sp. HBUAS56017
ACTCTACTGGTTGGGGAAGTTCTTCTGGTTCTTCTAATAGTGGAAATACTAATATATATTCCAAAGTTCCTAATTCTTCACTAGCGTTTAACTTTACCGGAACTGAATTAAATGTTATTGGATTTAAAGGGAAAGCTGTTGGTATTGCTAAGATTACTATTGACGGCACTTCTTATACTTGGGATGGTTATTCTGCTACTGATGCATATAAGCAAGTTCTATTCAAAAAAACTGGTTTAGCAAGTGGCACTCATACTGTTATCATTGAAGTTACTGGCCAAAAGAATGCTTCTGCTTCTGATTCTTATATCAACTTAGATGCTTTTGATATC
>NZ_SULK01000081.1:0-315 GCF_007115085.1 Clostridium sp. HBUAS56017
ATCAGAAATAATAGGATCAATTTTCTTAAAAATATTATCAAATTCTTTAGTGCATTCACTGAGCATTACATTTCTTTCTGAATCTCTATTTATGTGGTAAGTTATTTTTCTTTCAGTCATAGTAATAGAACGAAAAAGACATGTTTCTGCATATAGTCCTAATGAATAAATTGCATGATCACTATTATTATTAAACTCAGTTAGAAACTGTTCTTTAACAACACCTAATAAATCTGCTGAATCTTCAACAATGTTGTTTAACCATTCTAATTCAGTGTCTGTTCCTTTATATTCTTTATATCTTATGTTAAGTCC
>NZ_SULK01000082.1:0-303 GCF_007115085.1 Clostridium sp. HBUAS56017
AAAATTCCATATTACATGTTATTTTTATGCATTCACCCAAATAATATATTACACTAAACTTTTTTCTAATTAATTACTAGAATTATATTCATATAAAAAGAAAATCTAGTGTACTCATCTTTACACTAGATTAAAAAAGGAGAACTCAAATTTATGAATTCTCCTTCTTGTGAGCTACTACTTTTAATAAAGCTCGAACTATTGTTTGTGTTCTACACTATCTTAATAATTGAAGAACGTTTTGTGGTTGTTGATTAGCTTGACCAAGCATTGCTTGAGCAGCTTGTTGAAGGATGTTATTCT
>NZ_SULK01000083.1:0-302 GCF_007115085.1 Clostridium sp. HBUAS56017
TTTCTTTTTCTTTTCTTCCATTGCTATATCCTTTGATAAATTATTTAGGCTTTTTTTCATTCCATCTAATCCATCACTTAATTTCTTGCAGTCTTTTATCAAATTTCTAATTCTATTTACAATTTCGTTCTTGCTTTTTCCTTGAAAATTATTTCCAACAGAACTATTCATTTTATTTAAATAATTTATTGTAGTATCAACCTTTCTTATATACCCATCATATTTCCTAGACTCATTTATAATTTCATCCTTTGCATCCAACTTACTTCCTCCCATATATAATTAGCTTGCTCTCACACTAA
>NZ_SULK01000084.1:0-297 GCF_007115085.1 Clostridium sp. HBUAS56017
AATATTAATTAAATCTCATATAATAATATTACTTTGGATTTAAAATGGATTTAAATTAAGACTTTACAATGAATTTTTAGCAAATCGAGTAGGAGGTAGAGAGGATGTAGAATAACTTGTGTAAATTGAATATTAGATATGTTTTATAACTGGAAATTTCATTTCCAGTTATATTTTTATCTTTCTTTTCAAATACTAAAACTGGATAGTATTATATTTTTAGTTTGTGCAAAAAGAGATAATATATACACAATTTCATAAATTGGACAAACTATACTGCTAATGCTTCGTTGATTC
>NZ_SULK01000085.1:0-271 GCF_007115085.1 Clostridium sp. HBUAS56017
CATCAAAGGTATTGAGGTGATGCGTGCACTACGCAAAGGCCAGGCCTCAGCATTTTATTATGGTGATCCCCTGGGCGAAATGCGCCTGGTAAGCAGAGTTTTTGAAATGTAAGGCCTTTGAATAAGACAAAAGGCTGCCTCATCGCTAACTTTGCAACAGTGCCCTCTGCGGTGCTAAAAAGAACAAGATTCACCGCAACCCAGGACACTGCCATGTTAGATTACCGCTTCCCGACAGCTTTGCAGATGGTTCTCAGCGTAGCAATGGTGG
>NZ_SULK01000086.1:0-264 GCF_007115085.1 Clostridium sp. HBUAS56017
CTTGACTAGTAAAGAAAAAAATCTTAAAATAGGTTTTCTTCTCGAAAGAATGGTTTTAACTTTCTGTTCAATTTTGAGAGATCAAATTATTTTGATTTGCTCAAATTGGGGTCTATAGCTCAGCTGGTTAGAGCGCACGCCTGATAAGCGTGAGGTCGATGGTTCGAGTCCATTTAGACCCACCATTGTTCTTTGAAAATTGCACATAGTATATTGTTTGTATAAATACAACAAGCCAAGAAATATTCTTTGTATATTTAATAG
>NZ_SULK01000087.1:0-257 GCF_007115085.1 Clostridium sp. HBUAS56017
ATGGTGCAGATGAAGGGAGTCGAACCCCCACGCCTAAGGCGCTAGATCCTAAGTCTAGTGCGTCTGCCAATTCCGCCACATCTGCATTTAATTATTTTTTTGGTGGCTTACCGGGGAATCGAACCCCGGACACCTTGATTAAAAGTCAAGTGCTCTACCGACTGAGCTAGTAAACCATCTTGGCAGGGATAGCAGGATTTGAACCTACGCATACCACAGTCAAAGTGTGGTGCCTTACCGCTTGGCGATATCCCTAC
>NZ_SULK01000088.1:0-242 GCF_007115085.1 Clostridium sp. HBUAS56017
CTTCTTGATAATCAGCATCATCAATAGAATAGCAAGTTTTAGCTACACCGCTAAGTGTATCAGTTGCAGTTAAGCTTACTGTTACGTCATCTTTAGACCAGTTAGTAGGTGCATTAGAAGTAGTAACAGGAGCAGATTTATCAATCTTCACGTAAGTAGTATTAGCAGTTTCAGTATTTCCAGCAGCATCAACAGAGTAGAAGGAAATCTTGTGAGTACCTTCATTAGCTACTGTAAAAGTA
>NZ_SULK01000089.1:0-215 GCF_007115085.1 Clostridium sp. HBUAS56017
ACTCATACTGTTATCATTGAAGTTACTGGCCAAAAGAATGCTTCTGCTTCTGATTCTTATATCAACTTAGATGCTTTTGATATCATAGATGGTAATATTACTACTCCTCCTACTGCTACTAATACTAGGGTAGAAGAAAACAATGCTAATTTAAAATACTCTACTGGTTGGGGAAGTTCTTCTGGTTCTTCTAATAGTGGAAATACTAATATATA
>NZ_SULK01000009.1:0-154291 GCF_007115085.1 Clostridium sp. HBUAS56017
TCAAACAATTCACAAATTGTTTTGTTCCTTGGATATTCTGTATAAGTATCATTGAATTCATATAATAATTTTTGCTTTTCTTCATCTGATGTAATACTAATTTCAGAGATTTTTTCATTTACATTATCAATTATTCCTTGAATTAAATTTAATAAATGATTAGCAAATCTATACATACTTTCTCTCTTGAATAACTTTGTTGAATATTCTAGATTGAATAGTAATTTCTCTTGCTTTTCTATTGCAAATAACGTTATATCAAATTTCGATACTTTTTCTTCGTAATTATAGTTTTGAGATTTTATTTTGCTTATTGTTAAATCTTTCGAATTTATATTTTCCATTGCAAACATTACATCAAATAAAGGATTCCTGCTTGTATCCTTTTTCAATTTAAGATTTTCTACCAACTCTTCATATTGATAATCTTGATTTTCATAAGCATTAAATGAATTTTCTCTTACTTCTTTCAAGAATTCCTTGAAAGTTTTTTCTCCAGTTGGTTTATTTCTCATGGCTAATGTATTTACAAACATTCCAACTACTTTTTCTAAATCTCCATGTGTTCTTCCTGCAACAGGAGATCCTATAATTATATCTTCTTGCCCTGTATACTTATGCAATAATACATTTAATGTGGATAGTAAAACCATATATAATGTAGAGTTATTTTCTTCTGCTATTTTGTTTAATTTCTGTGCTAAATTCTTATTTATACTAAAACTTAATGTTTCACCTTCAAAGCTTTGCACTACTGGTCTAACATAATCTGTTGGAAAATTTAATACAGGAATTTCTCCAGAAAATCTTTCTAACCAGTACTCTTTCTGTTTTTCATTTATATCTTCTTTATTTTTATTTTGCCATACTGCATAATCTACATATTGTATTGGTAATTCCTCTAACTTCTCCCCTTCATAGATTCTCCCTATCTCATCTATAATTATTTCCGTTGAAACTCCATCACAAATTATATGATGCATATCTATCATAAGAATATGCTTACTATCTTCAATCTTTATAAGTCCAACCCTAATTAATGGAGCTTTACTTAAATTAAATGGCCTTATAAAACTACTAATAATAGCTTCTACTTCACTTTCGTCCTTAACCTCATAATTTTCTATATTAAATTCAAAGTCTTTACATATTTTTTGAACTACTTCTCCATCTGAAATTTCAAAGCTTGTTCTTAGTGATTTATGTCTTATTATTAGTTTCCTGAATGTTTCATTAAGTTTTTCTTTATCTAGTTCTCCAACTAATAAAATTGTATCTAGAATATTATAATTAGTTTTATTTTTATTAGATTCTTGAATTATATACATTCTCTTTTGCGCTGAAGATGATGGATAATACTCTCTTTCTTCCACTTTTTCTATTTCCATATATCTTGTTATTGATGCTGCCTGTATATATTCTGCTTGATCTTCTATTGTTGCAACTTTGAATAATTCACTTAGTGATATCTTAACTTCAAACTCCCTATGTATGCTTGTCATAAGCATTGTTAATTTTAAAGAATGACCTCCAATTTGAAAAAAGTTGTCCTTTACACTTATATTTTTGATACCTAATATTTCATTCCATATAACACTAAGCCTTTCTTCTATCTCATTCCTTGGTTCTATATATTCTGCAGATATTATCATATTTTCTTCTAACTTAAGTAATTCTTTTCTATCTATCTTACCATTTGCTGTTAATGGCATCTTCTCTACCTGAACAAAATAGTTAGGAACCATATACTCTGGCAATTTCTCTTTTAGAAAAGTGCACAAATTATTCTTTGTAATAATTTGATTATCCAAAATATTTATTTTTCTTGGTTCATAGTAATCCTCTTCATAAACTGTTGAACTAATATCTTCCTGCTTTTTTATAGCAAAAACATTATATATATTAGTATTTTCAAATTCGCTATCTTTATCAGTCTGAACTTTATATCCATGTCCCTCAAATAAATTTACTACTGTATTTAATCTGCCATTTGAATCATTTACTTCAACGACTACCTGTTCGATTTTGTCCCAATCTCTATCTGAAATACCATCTAAAACATCCATCTCACTTTTTTCTACATCAATTTTTAATAAATTAATTTTATCTATATTGTTTTCTTTAATTATTTCAGATATAGTTTTCATTTTACAAACAATCTCTTTTGCTTCAAATCTACCTTCTAACATCTCACTATAATAATTTTCTTGCTCTTCATTTACTGTTTCTTCATCACTTTTCAGTGTTTGAATAAAAGTTTCTTTATCACTTTCTATATTTCCATATTTATTAGACATAATTGAAGCTTTTGGATAGAATGTAAACACCGTTTCTGTATTTTTATTTGAAAGTCCACAATTAAATACCTTCGTGTCTGTTCCGTACAATCTTGCATTAATTTCTAGTAAATTAAATAAATCTGGTATAGGTTCAAAAGCAAAAACTTTTACATTCTTGCATATGTTATTTATTAATAAACTAAATAAACCTATATTGGCACCTATATCAAATATGCAATCTCCATCTTTAATGCTGATACCATGTTTTAAATCGTTTTGATCCTCAAAGATTTCTTTATACATAAAGTCAGTTTCATTTTTATTAAGATGAGCTATGGACATATTATTAGGAAGTGTATATCTTACTTTTCCATCAATTATAGGGAAATTGTTTATATCTGTTTCTACATATGCAGCTATATACTTACCCTTTTCCTTAGACTCTTTTTGTAATACAACCGCATTTCTTATAACTGGATGTTTTTTAAGATTATCCTCTATATCACCAAGTTCAATTCTATAGCCTCTAATTTTTACTTGCTCATCTCTTCTACCTAAAAATTCTATATATCCATCCCTATTGAATCTTCCCCAATCACCAGTCCTATACAACATTCCAAATTCATCATGCATTATAAATGCTTTCTTAGTTTTTTCTATATCATTAATATATCCATTAGCTAAACCAATACCACCAATATATAATTCACCTGTTACCCCATAAGGACATACTTCCATTTGCTTTCCAAGAACATAATACTTTTGATTAGCTAATGGCATTCCATATGGAATACTAACCCATTCGTCTTTAACCTCTTTAATTGGATAATATATGGACCAAATTGATGCTTCTGTAGCCCCACCTAAACTTATTGTCTCAGCATTTGAAAAATGTTTTTTTATTTCATTAGGCAATTCTAAAGGAATCCAATCTCCACTTAGCATCACTAATTTCAAGCTTTTATTTAAGAATTCATCTTTTACACTTTTTATAAGCATATACATTATTGCAGGTACTGAATTCCATACTGTTATACTATGTTTTTCTAATACCTCTATTATCTCATTTGCATCTCTCTGATCTTTAATCTCTACTAAAGTTGCTCCTACAATTAAAGCACCAAATATATCAAATACAGATAAGTCAAAACATACTGATGATAAGCCTATTATTTTATCTTCTTCATTAATATTAAATTTCTGATTAATATCCAAAATTGTATTTATTACCGAACCATGAGTAATAATTACTCCCTTTGGTTTTCCTGTGCTTCCAGAAGTATATATTATATAAGCTAAATGCTCTGGTAAATTTACCTTTACTAAATCATTATCATCTTCTTCATATATAGATTTATCTTCTATATCTAATATATCTCCATTTAATTTTACTTTTTTCATGAATTTATTTTGTGTTATAAATATATTCATTTTACTATCATTAACAATGTACTCTATTCTGTCTTCTGGATAATGAGGATCTATTGGTACATAAGCTCCTCCAGCTTTTAACACTGCAATTATCCCTACTATCATTTCTAGAGATCTTTCCACCATGACTCCTACTAAGCAGTTTGGTTTAACTCCCTTTCGTCTTAAAGTTCTTGCTAGTTTATTGGCTCTTTTATTTAATTCCTTATATGTTAATTCTTTTTCTTCAAATACTACTGCTACTTTATTAGGTGTATTTTTAACTTGCTTCTCAAACAATTCCATTAATGTTGTGTTAGAATTATACTCCACATAAGTATTGTTATATTCATATATAAGTTTATTTTTCTCTTCTTCTGATATTATTTCTATATCACTTATCTTCTTGTCTACACTTGTTGTTATTTCTTTTATAACATTTATAAAATGCCTAATAAAATCCTCAATAGTTTCTTTTTTAAATAATTTTGTTGAATATTCAATAGTAAATTGAATTCTATTTTTCTCCTCTATTGCTTCTAAAGTCATATCAAACTTTGATTCACTATTATTTATAATGATAAGTTGTCCATTTATCTCCTTTAGACTTTCTTCCTCAGATGTCATATTCTGATATCCAAACATAAAATCAAATATTGGATTTCTGCTCGTATCTCTTGTAGTAACTATATTTGTTACAAAATTCTCATATTGATAATCTTGATTTTCGTAAGCATCTAACACGCATTCCTTTACTTCAGTTAAAAACTCTCTAAATGTTTTTTCTCCCTTAGGTTGATTTCTCATAGCTAGAGTGTTTGCAAACATACCTACTACATTTGAAACCTCATCACGTGTTCTTCCTAAAACAACAGAACCTATTACTATATCTTCTTGTCCTGTATATTTATTTAATAACACATTAAAAGCTGCTAACAATACCATGTACATAGTATTACTATTTTTATTTGCTATCATATTTAATTTTTCTTTTAAATCTTCATCAATGCTAAATTTAAGGGTCTCACCTTCAAAGCTTTGAACTATTGGCCTTGCAAAGTCAGTTGGCATATTTAATACTGGTATTTCATCTGAAAATCTGTTTAACCAATATTCTTTTTGCTTTACCATTTCTTCTGATTTTAAAAATTTACTTTGCCAATCTGAATAATCCTTGTACTGTATTCTTAAATCTTCTAATGTATCTCCTTTATAAAGTTTTACTAATTCCTCTTCTATTATTTGTATAGACATACCATCAGCTATTATATGATGCATATCAAATACTAATATATATTTTTCATTCTCTATCTTTATAAGACCTACCCTAAATAAAGGTGCCTTTCCTAAATCAAAAGGTCTTATAAATTCTCTTATTGTTTTCTCTATCTCACTAGCTGTCTTATTTACTTTTTCTATATACTCTACCTTAAATTCTATTTTATTATGTATTTTTTGAATTATATTTCCGTTATTTATTTCAAAGTATGTTCGTAAACTTTCATGCCTTTTTACTATATTATTAAATACTTCTTCAACCTTCTCTTTATACATTGAACCATTAATTAAAATTGCTGTAGGCACATTATATACCGTACTTTTTAAATCGTGCTGCTGAAGCATATACATTCTCTTTTGAACAGAAGAAACTTTATAGTATTCTTTTTCTTCAGTTTTTTCTATAGACTCATATACATTCCTTTTCGTGTTACTTATATACTCACTAATTTTCTTTATTGTATTTAACTTAAATATTTCTTTTAATTTTAATTTAAAATTAACGTATTTATTTAGTTTAGTTATAAGTATAGTTGCCTTAATTGAGTCTCCACCTAATTCAAAGAAATTATCATTTATTCCAACCTTATCAACTCTTAATATATCTCTCCAAATCTTTGATATTATTTGTTCTACTTCAGTTCTTGCTGCTCTATACTCTGTTCCAGTATTTATCCTTCCATAAGGTTCTGGTAATTCTCTTTGATCTATTTTGCCATTAATTGTTAAAGGGATTTTTTCTAATTGTATATAATAAGAAGGAAGCATGTACTCTGGTAATTTATCCATTAAATGCTGTTTCATTTCCCCTACTGTCAATTCTCTATCTGCTACAAAATAGGCACATAAATATTTACTGCTACTTATATCGTCTCTAGCTATTACTACTACTTCTCTTATTAACTCATGCCTCAATAAGGCACTTTCTACCTCATTTAATTCTATTCTATATCCCCTTATTTTAACTTGCTTATCTATTCTTCCCAATAGTTCAATGTTTCCATCTTGTGTCCACTTAGCTAAATCTCCTGTTCTATACATTCTAGTACCCTCTATAAAAGGATTTTCAAGGAACTTTTCCTTTGTTAACTTTTCATTATTTAAATATCCTCTTGATACTCCTCCTCCTGATATAAATACTTCTCCTGCCACTCCTATAGGAAGAACGTTAAGATCCTTATCTAGAATATATACCTTATAATTATTTATTGGCTTACCAACAAGTACTTTAGATTTTTCATTACTATTACATTTATAGTAAGTTGCACAAACTGTAGTTTCAGATGGACCATACATATTATATACATTAGAATATGTAATAATATTCGAAAAATATTCACTCTTCAAAACATCACTACTACTTAAAAAAGTATGTACAGATGGCATAGGATCTAGATTATTAAATTGACTTAAAATTAATGGTGAACAACTTAATATGGTAACCTTATATTGTATTATTAAATTTCTTAAACTTATTGCATCTTTTACTTCTTCATTTTTAGGAACAATTATTCTTCCACCTACAAACAAAACACTATATATTTCTTCTACAAAACCGTCAAAAGTAAAGGATGCTTGTTGTAATGTAGCATCAATGTCAGTCAATTTATATAATTTAATAAATGAATTTGTATATGTTACTACATTTCTATGCTCTGTTATGATTCCTTTTGGATTTCCTGTTGTTCCAGATGTATATATAATATAAGCCGCATCCTCAGGTGATTTTATATTTCCTAAATTACTGCCATCACCTTTATATAATAGTTCATCATCTAGATTTATTATCTCCCCTGAAAACTGAATCTTATTCCTTACCTTATTATGAATTAATAGCATATTAACTTTAGCTTCATTTATAATATACTTTATTCTTTCCTCTGGATATTCTGGATCTATAGGTAAATATGTGCCACCTGCCTTCAATATACCTAGTACCCCTATAACCATCTCCAAAGAACGTTCAACCATTATTGCTACTATATTGTTAGAACTTATCCCTTTCTTCCTCAATATTCTTGCAATATTATTAGCCTTTTCATTTAATTGTCTATACGTCAACTTCTTATCATCAAATATTACTGCAATATTGTCTGGAGTCTTCTCAACTTGTTTCTCAAAAATTTTATGTATAGTTTTATTCTTTTCACATTCTATATATGTATCATTGAAATCATAAAGTATTCTCTTCTTTTCTTCTTCTGTTAAAATATCAACATTATCTACTAATAACTCCTCATAGCCCTCTTTTTTTAATACCATGCTTTATCTTTAATGGGAACCTTATACTTCATGTATATCCCACTAAATATTCACCCCTTTTCAAAAACATTCATATAATTCACTTATCACTTTATGTAATATTTTTTATTACACATTTTCAAACTCTAAAATATCTGAGAGTTTAATCCAATTTTCTTCTCTATTATCGCAAGATTTGCACCTTTCATTATTGCGTATTGGTTCTTGATAAGTTATAATTTTCCCCTCATAATTTCTTAATACTACTTTATTATCCCCTTGATAAATCATGTAGTTTGGCATTAGTGGAATTTTGCCACCACCACCTGGCGCATCTACAACAAAACTTGGTACACATAATCCTGATGTGTGACCTCTCAATCCTTCCATAATTTCTATTCCTTTTGATACAGATGTCCTAAAATGCTCCAAACCTACAGAAAGATCGCATTGATAAATATAGTATGGCCTAACTCTTATCTTAACCAAGTCATTTACCAGTTTTTTCATTATATCAACTGAATCATTTATATTTCGTAAAAGTACCGATTGATTACCTAAAGGTATCCCTGCATTTGCCAACATTTCACATGCTCTTTTTGAATCTTCTGTTATTTCATTTGGATGATTAAATTGTGTATTTAACCATATTGGATGATACTTAGATAACATTTTAACTAATTTAGGAGTAATTCTTTGTGGCATAACTACAGGAACTCTTGAACCTAATCTTATAATTTCAACATGAGGTATATCCCTTACCTTACTTATTATGTATTCTAATTCTTCATCACCCACAAGTAATGAGTCTCCCCCTGAAATAAGTACATCTCTTATCTTAGGAGTCTTAGATATGTATTCTATAGCTTTATTTACCTCATCAATAGGAAGTGCTTTATCTTTTTGTCCAACAAGTCTTCGTCTTGTACAATGCCTACAATACATACTACATTGATCCGTAATTAACATTAATACTCTATCAGGATATCGATGAACCAATCCTTTTACAACAGAACTATTCTCCTCTGCTAACGGATCCAAACTTTCTCCAGGAGCTATATGTAATTCTGATACTGTCGGAATTGCTTGCTTTCTAATTGGATCTTCTGGATCATTTTCATCAATTAAACTCAAATAATATGGTGTAATTGCCATTCTTAATACTTTAAGCTCACTTATTCCACTTTCCTCTTCGGGAGTTAATTTTATGTACTTACTTAATTCTTCTATAGTCTCAATCCTATTTTTAAATTGCCACCTCCAATCATTCCATTCTTCATCACTCACATCGTTAAAAATTTCAGATCTTCTATTAACTCTCATTTCCTAGCCCCCTCTTTTATTTTTCCCCAATTTAAATTATAAATTTTTGTAACTCTTAATATTACAACTAATTATTCCTTATATTTCTCATATTATTGTTATTTGTTACAATTTTGTCATTTTTTTCATATGATTATATTATAATGTATTCTTGAAAATAATCAAGCTTTTCATTTTAATAAATGGCTTAAAATTATACCTTTTAACCCTTATTTAGCTATATGTAACCTATTAATTAAGCATCAGATACAATTTAGCAAAAACAAAACTATCTAGTTTCTTTTAAAAGCAAAAAAATAACACCAAATTTATTTCAATAAATCCTCTTGAAATAAATTTGGTGAATAATTAAAATTCATATATAATCTGCTATTTTTTTATATTAAATTATCAATTACACTATTATTGTAATCTACAAAATAGTCATCTATTCGCATCCTTCTGCTACATAATATAAACTATAAAAATACTCTTTCTTATTAATTAAACTGTAGAAATCACCTGTTTCTATTACATTTCCTGCATTAACTGCTATAATTTCATCATAATCCTTAAGGGTATCCTCCATAAGTTTATGAGTAATTACAATTAAAGTCACATCCTCTAAATGTAAAAGAGATTTTTCTATACTATAAGCAGTCTCATTATCTAAAGCTGATGTTGATTCATCAAGAAGCATTATAGACGATTTCTTGATTAATGATCTAGCTATAGCTATTCTTTGCTTTTCTCCACCTGATAATTTACCTCCATTTTCACCTATTTCTTCATAAATTCCATTTGGTAATCTTTCTATGAGATTTGAAAGTCCTGCTTTCTCTATTACATCCATTATTTCTTCATCACTATAGTCTTGATATAAGGTAACATTATCTTTAATCGTTCCATCAAACATAAATACATTTTGTTGTATTACTGAAATATGTTTGTATATATCATCTAATTTTATATCTTCATTATTAATTCCATCAATAAATATTTGACCTTTAAAATCATTGTAATATCCTAAAATAAGCTTTACGATTGTAGATTTACCGCTTCCACTTCCTCCAACTATGGCATATTTCTTTCCTTTTTCAAATTCTATATTAACATTTTCTAGTGCTAGTTTACTTCCATCATAGCTAAAAGAAACATCTTTAAACTCTATATTTTTTTCAAAACTAGTTAATTCATATTTTCCTCCACCTTCACATTCCCCTGTTGCTAAAGAATTTATCTTCTCAGATATACTGGTTAAAGATTTAATCTTATTTATAATTTGTATGCTTTGAACAACTGGGTTAGATAAATAATTCATTAATTGAATTAACCCTATTAATGTACCCATAGTAATTTCTTTTTTTATTAATAAGTATCCTCCAAATATTAAAGGAATAATAAACATTAGAATACCTAAAAATTCAGCACAACAATCAACTATTCCGTTATATATTGAAAACTCCTGTTTTTTTATCTCTACATTAGAATTGCTTTCATTATACATTTTTTTAGCTTTTGAGAAAATATTGAAATTTCTTACTACCTCAAAACCTGAAAGTATATCCTTTGTTTTACTTGTAAGTTCTTCTAATGACCTTGAATAGACTTTCTTCTTACTTGATAATTTACCTCCAAATAATTTTGGAATAAACATAGCTATTAAAGCAAGGACAAGTATTGCAATAGTTATTGATAAATTTAAGTATATAGCAGAAATTAGCGCTGCTATAAATGATACTAAATAGTTAATTAAGTTAAACATATTAAGAAAACAATCTTGTTCTAGCATATTTACATCATTTGTAAGTAAAGAAATATAGTTTGCACTATTTTGCTCATTAAAGGTTTTTATATCTTTATTTAATATATTAGAAAACATATCATTTTTTAAATAAGTCATAGTTTTTCTTATATATATTGCTTTAGAAATATATAATGCAAATTTAAATATTAGCGACACTCCTGTATAAGCCCCTAAAAGTACTACACCTCTAAAAAAAATATTTATATTATCCCCCTCAGCTAAATCAATAATATACTTTAGCATAAATGATATAGCTACACTAATAACTGCATCTATACTTACTAATAAGATAGTAGTCGCAAGCAAACCCTTAAATTTAAATATGTATTTTTTCATAACGCCCCCCTTTTTCATATATAATTACTCTTTTTGTAAAACACTGAACCCACATGCTTTAAGCAGTTTCATTAATTCAAACATAACCTAATGACCAATCTCTTCTCATGAAGTTTGACGGAATAACACTAAAAAAAGACAAAGCTCTGATAGGATAAAATGGTTGTACTTAAGATTTTACCTTCTCTAAATCAACTTCAACTACGCTTCAAGTTCAATTTTATTAACTGATATGTTTGTCATAAAAACCTATTTTTTTCTATATTTATGTAAATAATACTTTTATTAACATAAATATATACTTACCTTACACATTTGTCAATAATAATTTGGAATGTTCATTTTTCTCTCCCTGTCTAAGCTGTTGGTGTCAATAAAAATTCCCCGAAAAAGGGAAAAAATTTTCCACTTATATGATGAGTTTGATTATATCTTTCATAAACTTTTTACACTCTGGAATGTTTGTAATTTTATATCAAATGCACTTTCATCTATATTAATATAAATAGGATTGACTAACTTTTTATCTAACTTAAATATACTATTTAACGCTTCAATATATTCATTAAATATAAAAATCCACGACATTCCTGTCGTGGATTTTGGGGTGTAGTCGAATCTTACCGTTTCAAATGCACAATTTTTATTTAAAAAGAGAAGATACTTTAAATATATTAATTAAAATCAAAGTTGTAAATGTCATGTTTCTTGGAAGAAAAAACACATCTGCAGAAAAATTTGAAATTACTAAAATTTCTATTCATGAAAAATAGTTTTCTTGCATATTTTACAGATTTAATCCCTGGTGAATTGATAAATGCTAATGTATAATATTTTTCTTCTATACGCTTGTTAATAATATCAATACACCTTGTTCTATTTTTTATATTATCAGATTTATTAACCAACAGCTTTAAATATTTTCTCATATTATTTTTATTTTCTCCATCAAAAGTGAGTTTAGCTACAATTTCTTTATCTTTCATCACTTTAGAAATTTCTACGTTTTCTCTATCAATATAAGAATACAAATTATTATCACCATCATCATAATAAATAAAATGAGCTTTCTTGTGTATGACAACCTTACACTTATCAATAATTCTTAATACTAAATCTACATCTTCACTTGTAAATAAATCTTCTCTAAATTTTCCTGTTATATTTATATTTTCTCTTTCCATAACTAGAGTATTTATATGATAACAATAAAAATAATTGATTATTGAAAATTCTAAAAAACTTTTTTCTAAACAAAAATAATCATTATAATCAGTGACACATGAAGCTTGTACAGCAGAATTTAATTTCATTTTTATCTCTTCTGAATCACCAATGTCCTCGATTGAATCACCATGTTTCTCATGCCAATAAGCAAAACATACGGTAGAATTTGTTTTCTCAATTAATTCTATTGATTTTTCTAAGTGAAAACATTCCCATTCATCATCAGAATCTAAAAAAGCAATATATTTACCAACTGAATTTTTAATTCCGCTATTTCTAGCACCTGCTACACCTTTTTTATTTGTATTTACTATATATTTTATTCTTTTGTCTTTCTTCATATATTCCGTAATCATATCTTTTGTATTGTCAGTACTTCTATCATCAACTATTAATAGTTCAAAATTTTCAACCGTTTGATTAAGTACTGAGTTTATAGATCTCGGTAATGTTTTTTCCCTATTATATGTGGGAATTATAACACTAACTAATACTTTATCCATAATTTAATATCATCTCCTTAAATCGCAACAGGGGAATTAGCTGATATATTGTTAGTCATGTAATGAAATTTTATATAATTTATAATGGATCTAACCAGTTCATCAATGAAAAATGTAATAAATACTCCTAATGTTCCAATGCCAACTTTAAATACTAGTAAATATGACACAACTACTGTAATAGATGTTCCAATGATTTGAGTTAGTAACATCCACTTAACATTTCCCATAGCACGTATACTACTTCCTATTATTACATTCAAGGTTTTAGGAATTAATGTTACAAACATTACAATTAAATATATATTAGACTGAATAATAATTGAAGTTTCATTTGTAAATATATTTAATATCTGATATCTAGCTATATAAGAAATTACTGATAAACTACATATAATTAAAAGATTAAACTTTAAACAATCACCAAAAATATTTCTAATTTCATTACTTTTTGATTTACTTATATTACGACTTATTAAACTTAGCGTTGCAGTACCAAAAGCGGTACAAAACACATATAAAAGCATTTCAATACTTGTAATCAAGGAATAAATACCAACCTCATTTTCACTTAATATATTTAGAAATTTTGTTACAACAAAACTTCCAACATACCAAAATAGTGATTCAGCACTAGTTGGAAGCCCTAGCTTTAATATTTCCACAAAATGCTTTATATCACTTGAAAGTGAACTTTTTATCTTTAAATTAATTACAGACTTGTGCATCAAAAGATACCAAAACAAGTATATGGTACCCACAGAATTTGCTATTGCAGTTGCTATTGCAGCCCCTTTTATTCCAAAACAAGGAATGCCAAAAGGCTCACATATAAACAGCCAGTCTAAAATTATGTTTACTACAACCTTAATAATTGATCCGTATAGTATAGGATATGTTACCCCTAAACCTTGTGATAGTGATTGAAGTGTTGAATCAACGCCACATAAAATTAAGTAAAATGAAATATAAAACATATAATCCATACACATAGGTAAAAGAGTTGGACTTACATCAATTATTCCAAACAAAGGTTTAGAAATAAACTTCCATAGTATAAATATAAGTACCCCAAATAGTAAATTGTATTTAAGTGCTGCAATGGTATATCTTGATACCTTATCTTTTGATTCATGGTTTTGACCAATTAATATTGTTACACCTGTACAAACTGCGATAATAATCGCATAAGTAATATTTAATGGGTATGTTACATTACCAATTACTGATATAAAACTAAAATCAATTTTCCCAAGAAACATTTTATCTACAATTCCTTGTATCTGAAAAACAATTTCTTGAATAACTATAGGTAATGCTAGCATCAAAATTTTCTTATATCTACTATTCATTAAATCCTCCAATAAATTTTCTTATATCAATTGTTTTTGCCTTTGAAATTATAGAATTCCAATTATCAAGTAACATTATATGCTTTTTATAATCATCATCAGCTTCATTAATATATCCTTCTGCATTTTTTAATAAATTTTCACCAATCTTTCCGTAAGACTCATCAAAGGGAATCAATACCTGACTTGCTATCTGCTTAATTCTATCAATACGTTCATCTTTGCTTAGATTTTCAAATTCTGATATGCTTTCTTTAAGCATATTCATAATAGGTTCAGAGATTAATTTTTTTTCTGAACTAAATTCGTCATTAATATTATCATTATATATAGTTCCATAATTATTGAAATAATCAGCAAACTTAGCTACACCATACCAGTAACGATTTTTTCTTTCAAATTCAAATCTTTCTGAATGATATTCATGAAATACAGCACGAGTATGATGAAGAGATGGTAATCCTAGCGCTGTTGCAGTATCAAACATAAAATAATCAGCAGCTAATGTATTTTTCCCTGGAACATTAGGTAAGTACTCAAATAATTTATATACAGCCACATTACCACAATCAGGGTTCAGTCCATCATTAACTGAAGTAACTAATGTTAATTTATCTCTATCTTCAAATTGTACATCAAATCTAAAAGCCTCATCGCATATTTCCTTGATACTATCTTTTTCAAACCCTAGTAATTCATATAACTTATATATAATTTCAAAAGATTTTCTAGCAAAGTCTTTAACATCAAGATTCCATTCACCAAAGTAATTACCGCCTACAACCGTAATTTCTTTATCCTTATTAACCTCATTAGGTACACTGATCCCTTTATCCGCCAATTCTTTAATCCTTTTTCCTAAATACTTCAATTCATATTCTATTGGATAAACGTTACGAACATCTGACATTTCATCAAATATTAAGCATGTATCTGAATCTCTCCTATGAAAGGCTTCTGCTCCTAATGAACAAGTTAATAGAGAAATTTTATTCATAGTTGTACCATAATTTGATTCAGTATTAGTAAATATGTTTTTTATTTGCTCTCCACTTTCTATGCCCTCAAATAATTTATCAAAATATTTTTTTTGAATATCCGTAGTCATATGAATAATCTCAACATTTGGATACTGTTTTTTCAAATTAGCTAAAACTTTGTGATTTTCTTTTACAAAATCAAAGTCATTAGTTTCAACAACTATAAAAGGTATATCTAGAGAATAATTTTCTTTTGCATAAACTATCTCTTTAATATAGCTATTAGCACACCTTTCTATCTTTCTATTGGTAGGAATAAAATACGCAGATTTCATTTTTATCTTCCTTTCTTATCTTCTATTCTTTGTAAAAGTTATAATGAACAATATTTAAACTGATTTTTTATTGCAGCATTATTACGGAAAATTCCTTTTATATCAACTAAGAGTTTATTGGAACTATCCCTATTAAACTTCTCATTTAATTTTTCATTATCGTATTTTAAGTAATTATTATGAGAAACTGCTACAATCAATACGTCAATATCTTTAACAGAACTCTCTGGTACTAAATCTATATCGTAATACCTTTTTACCTCTTCTTTATCAACATAGTCATCTGATACAATTATATTTATTCCATACTCCTCTAGGGATTTTATTATAGAATAAACCTTTGTATTTCTAACATCTGGACAATTTTCTTTAAAAGCAAATCCCATCACTCCAATTTTTGCATTAGAGATAAACATATTATTTTCAATCATTTTTTTTATAACGAGTTGGGATATAAATTTTCCCATATTATCATTTACTTTTCTGCTTGCTGACAATAATTCTGGCTTATATCCTTTACGCTCTGAAGCATAAATTAGATAATAAGGATCAACACCTATGCAATGTCCCCCTACTAAACCAGGGTTAAACCTTTGAAAATTCCATTTAGTTTTTGCTGCATCTAATACTTTAGATGTATCTATACCCATCTTATTGAAAATAACTGATATCTCATTCATAAATGCGATATTTACATCTCTTTGGGAATTTTCAATAATTTTTGCCGCTTCAGCTATTTTTATATTTTCAGCTTTATAAACTCCATTTTCTAAAATGGTCATATACACTTTCTCAATAACTTCAAGAGCCTCATCATCAATTCCAGAAACAATTTTAACTGTATTTTTTAATTTATGCTTCTTATCTCCTGGATTGATTCTCTCTGGTGAATATCCAACTTTAAAATCTTGTCCACACTTTAAACCAGATTCTTTTTCAAGAATAGGTATACATACTTCTTCTGTTATTCCTGGGGAAACAGTTGATTCATACACCACAAAATCACCTTTTTTCAAATGCCTTCCAATAAGCTCAGATACTGAAACTAAAGGTTTTAAATCTGGTCTATTATCACCATGAATAGGTGTAGGTACAGCTACAACAAAGAAACTTCCTTTATCTAAAGCTGATTCTTCAGATGTAAAATTAACTCCTGAATTTTTTATCACATCATTTCCAACCTCATTTGTACAATCAATACCATCTCTATATAGATCTACTTTATGTCTATTAATATCAAAGCCAATAACATTAAAATGATTAGCAAACTCTACTGCTAAAGGCATTCCTACATATCCTAACCCTACTACACAAAGGTTTGCTTTCCTTTCGATTAAATTCTCATAAATACTCATTCTTTACTATCCCCTTCTAATTTTTTTTATTTAAAACAAAATATTTTTGCAATTCACATCCCCAGCCAAGTTTAGTTTTTAAAATATTATCATTATGTGAATATCCAAAATTGAAATATTTCTTTTTTTCTTCAGCTGCCTTATCAATAGCTGTTTTTAAAATTAAATAATTTCCTCTTAAAGAACGATATTTATATTCTGAAGCATTAATCCAATAAAATACATGATTCTTATTTTGAAGAAAAATACTTCCGGATATAATTTTGTTGTCTAGACAAGCCAATAATAAACATGCAGCTTTTTTATCTATAATTAACTCTTTTAACATCTGCTTTGGTGTATAATAGGTTGAACCTACACGATCCATAGTTTCTTTATAAAAGATATAAAATTCTTCTATATCTTCTTCTGAAGTACATTCTCTAACAGTAACATTATGTTTTATTGAATAACGTATATCTGTCCTTACACTTCCTTTAAACATACTATCTGACAATTGTTTATATTTTTCTAAATCTAGTACAGCAGTTTCCAAGTATGAAATACTGTATTTGTCACTAACTTTATTAAAAAAATCATTATTGACCTTAACAAATGGAGGTAGCACCATTTTTGATATATTTCCATACTCGTTATTTATAAAATCAATTATTTCTTTAAAATCATCATCACTATGAGGAAAAGGGAATATTCCTCCATATCCAACTGCCCCTATCTGTAAGTAATCATCTTCATTTTTAAATAAATTCACAAAATATTCTTTAGCTTTCAACTCTATCTTGCAAGGAATATATTGAAAACTTAAGTACTTATCTATTGATTTACAGAATTCTTCACATGAAAAAGGACTAAAATACATAAACGACTCTAACTGGCTTTCATCCATTATAAAACTCCTCCCATTTCCTCAAGCATCATTTCAATTTTTTTAGCATCATAATCTAAATTACATGGCAAAATTAGAATTGATTCTATGATTTCTTTTGAATTTTTATAATCACACTTACTAATAGCATCTATATATTTATTTTCATAACGTTTAATAAATTCAATAGGCAAATAGTATAAAGTTGTTTCAATTCCCATTTGTGATAATTTAACTGCCACTTCATGCCTTCTATTTTCATTTATAAATAAAGCAAATATACTTTGATTCTTTATAGCTGATTTTATTAGCTTTAACGAATCCTCTCCAAATTTGTTGCAAAATAATTTTATAATTTCTTCTTTTAATAAGAGGATATTTTTATCTTCTGCCCATTTCATATAATCTTTAATACGAATACAAGCACATTTTTCTTGAAAAGTAGAAATTCCTATAGGTTCTTTATTTCTAAAGACAGAATTTTCTTGCAATTTTTCTAATGAATCATATATCTTTTGTTTCTTTAATGTCTCTTTAATAAATTTTCTTAATATATGATTACGTGATAACTTAGCTAATAAAATTCCATTGAACTCATCCACTAGATCCCCAAAATATCTTTCATCATTTTTTTTCACTTGTAAGTCTTGTCCATTATCCTTAAAATGAGTTATTATTGCTCCTCCACCTACTGATGATATTGGTTTGGAAATTCCAAAGGATATAACTGAATACCACTTTTTCTTACTCTTTCCACAAATACGTGGAGTAATTGGAAAAGATTGCGCTTCATCAAATATAACAATATACTCCTGCTTTTCTAAGTAATGATATAAATCTTCACTTAAATGATTTAAACCAAATAATGATGGCAGTATTAAAATTAAATCTTTGTTCCCTTCTATAGATTCAAATAATTCTTTTACGGGATTTAAATCTTTATCTATTTCATATAGTACAAGTTTACATCCCGCTGATATAACTGCATCTGCTAGCTCTGTGCAAGAGAATGCTGGAATATAAACTTTATCAATTTTATTAAATGCCTTATGGTATGCTAATATTTTAATAATAGCTTCACTTTCAGAATGAAATAAACTTACCATTTTCTCTTCAACCTGAAAAATGTTAGCTATCATATTTTTCAAATCACCTCTAGGCGATAATAATAATTTAAACCAGAACTTTAAGGATGATGATCTTCTATAAAGGGGATATCTTACTTTTTTTACACTTACAAATCTTGTGTCCATATCTAATCAAAATATTCTCTAACACATTTGTAAAACTGTGTTAAATACCTTTCTATCTCTGATAGTAAAATATATTCTTTTCTAGTATGTGCC
The DNA here is from genome assembly GCF_007115085.1 of Clostridium sp. HBUAS56017. NCBI lineage: Bacteria > Bacillati > Bacillota > Clostridia > Eubacteriales > Clostridiaceae > Clostridium > Clostridium sp. HBUAS56017. The sequence continues at coordinate 18,617 of NZ_SULK01000009.1, forward strand.
TGCTCTAAACTACCTGGTCCAAATACACAAACAGGTATGTTATGATTATAAAAAACAGATGCATCACAGCTGCTTTTAAACAAATCCCCTTTATACAAACTTTTCCCAAAAATATTATTTGAAGATTTTACTGCATTTATTGAAATGCCTGGTATAAATATATCTGCACCACAATCTGACAATACTTTTTCTACATAATCATTGTTATGCTCAGCAGTCGTTGCAATAACACCTTTCAAAAGCAAATCCTCCATTGGCAGACTTGCATCATTTCCTCCATGTATATACCCAACATTAACATTAAGTTCATCATCAGATATTTGTAATTTAGCTAATTCATTAAAAATATTTGTTAGCTTAAAGAAGTTCATTTTATTTCCTTCCCCATTCATATGCTTAATTTGACTTTTACATGAAATTATAAAAGGCAAAAATCCTAATGTTTCATAACAAATATTACAGTCTGATGGTTCAGAAATTATACATTCAATTGGATATTCACTTTCTAGAAAACCCTTTTCTCTCATCCACTGACATGCTCTAATAGAGCCATTCCCACCAATTTCTTCATCTACTACTGCAGTATAAATAACTTTTCCACTCCATGAAATATTATCAAGATAATTTTTTATTGTAGCTAAACTACATAACCCACTTAACATATCTGTAGAACCTCTACCCCATAAACGATCACTTGATAAATATGGCTCACAATTTTCTAACGGGTTATCTTTATCAATAATATCCACATCTATATGTCCATTTAAAATTAATGTTTTTCCAGGTATTCCACTATCAAGAATTCCATATAAATTATATTTTTTTATCTTCTCGTAGCCTTTGTAATAATCATCATATTCCCAAGGCTTTTTCATAATCTCATTCTTTTTCAAATCTTCAAAACCATATTCATCTAAATAGGTTGTCCACCCTTTACTATTTAAATAATCTTGAAGTATTTTTTGCCCTTCAAATTGTCCATGATTGGCATACATGGGATGAGATGGAATTAACTGTTTTGTAAGATTTATTACTTCACTATAAGATTTGCTAACTATATCATCACTATTCATCTTTCTCACCTTGCCTCATAAACCAATTTGCCGTTTTTAGTACATTTATTCTATGACTATAATCCTTATCCTGCACTTCAAATATAACGCTTCTCTCATCATCAACTTTATTATTTTCTATTATGAATCGAGCTGCCTCCTTAAATTTGTCTTCTCTTACTTTTTTTGACTCCCAAGGGCAGCATCCTTCTCTACATATTTGATTACTTAATGGATTTGCAATATTATCAAATCCTGAAAAATGCCAGTGAATTATCTTGTCTTGAATTTTCTGAAAATCCATATAATCACAATCACCATAAAAGCTAGGCATTTTCTCTTTGAGACTTCTATTATTTTTTGCTTCTTCCATTGTTGCAACCACGTTAAAATAATGGTTGATATCAAATGTTATTTTTATTCTTGGATGATCTATATCTTTAAAATCTGATGGAAATATAAATAATGGATCTGCATCATCATTACGATTCCCTATAGGCGGCATATTTTCAAGTCCAATTACCATACCTTTATCTGTTTTATCTACAATATTGTAAAGTTCGTTTATAAAGTTTATCCTCATACTACTAACATCAACATTCTTCCACTCATCTAATAATAGTCTTTGATTTGCATGTAATACTACAAGTCGCAGTCCTAAATCAGCTGATCTATTTATAGCTTCAATGAGTCTACTTCTAACAAATTTATCATATATATAATCGCAGTCATCTACTGGAAAATGAAAACTAACATTATTTTCTCCATATATCTTAGATGCTTTTTTAATATTTTTCCATGCTATAGACCAATTTGTATCTTCTAAATCTTGCCGACTAAATAAAATTGCTTCAATTCTTCCAATTGCCTTCCTTGCCTTAGAATCCATTTGCGTATCATCAGGTGCGTAAAAAGTATAGCCTAAATATTTTGCTATATCCTCCATATTACTCATATAACTCTCTAATTCTATCCTCATCTAATTTTTTTGCCCATAAATACATTTTTTCTATTCCGTCTTCTAGACCTATATTGGGTTCATAGCCAAGATCTCTTTTAGCCTTTTCTATACTTAAAGTACGATTTTTTACATCTGGGACATACACTCCTGATATATTAATCTCTGACTTAGAATCAGTAATTTTTTTAATGAGTTTTGCAAGATCTAATATGCTAATTGAATTATTAGGATTACCAATATTATAAACTTCCCCACTAGTATTAGATTCTAATGCATTAAGTAAACCACTAACAAAATCTTCTATATGGCACCAAGTACGAATCTGCTCTCCATTACCATCTACTGTAATTGGTTCATTTAACATAGCTCTAAATAAAAAGGCAGACATTGCATTTGATCCTACTCTGTTTTCTCCAAAAACATTAAAAGGTCTTATTATTACAGTAGGTACACCATGTTCTCTATTATATGCATTGATTAAATGTTCAGAAAGAATCTTACTGGCTGCATAGCACCATCTAGCTTCATTGGCTTGTCCAACAGTCATGTCCTTTTCTTCACTTGCCATATCTATATTTCTTCCATATACTTCACTTGTGCTAAAGGATAAAAACTTTTTAAGATTCTTTTGTCTCCTTGCAAGCTCCAAGGCATATTTACAAGAAGTATAATTTGTATCAATAGTTAAAATTGATTTTTCTACTACCCTGTGAATTCCTAATATGGCTGTTGCATGAATGATATAATCAAAATCTTCTCCTAGATTAATTGTACTTTCATAATCAGTAGCATCTAAAACTACTTTCTTTATTGAAGCCTCATTAGATAAACCTGCTAATTTTAAACTTGATTTCTCAAAGTTACATTTATCAGCTATAACAATTTCATTATCCTTATATAATCTTTTTGTTAACGCAGTACCAATAAACCCTGCACCGCCTAATATCAATATTTTTTTGTTACTTATCATAATATTTATTAAACCCCTTTTATAACTTATAATCTATTTCACTTTTAATACTTTTTTAATACAATCAACTACATACATAAAGTCTTCTTCTGCCAAACTACTACATAAAGGCAAAGATACTATTTCATTAAATACCTCTTCTGTTTTAGGTAATACTGCTCCATATTTTTTATAATAAGGATGCATGTGAACAGGTATATAGTGCACACTTAAACATACCCCTAGTTCTTTCATATCCTCGATAAATTCATCTCTATCTATGGGTGCATTTTTTTTGATTCTAATTGGAAATAGGTGACATGAATTTTCAATATTATCATGATCTAAAACAGGTAATGAAATATAGTCCTTTAAAGAACCTAATTCTTTTAAATACATTTTAAATAATTTTCTTCGTGCCTCTTTCATTTTTTCAGCACGTTTTAATTGACTAATACCTAAAGCTGCCTGTATATCTGTCATGTTATACTTATAGCCATGGTCAAGAACACTATATCCCCAATTTCCTGGATATACATATCTATCCCAAGAGTTTTTATCTATACCATGCCAACATAATTCTCTGGCTTTTTTTGCATGATCTAAATCCTTAGCTATTAATACCCCACCTTCACCTGTAGTAATATTTTTGGTAGCATAAAAACTAAAGCATATAAAATCTCCATGATTTCCAATATATTTCCCATCATATTTTGAAGTAAAGGCATGTGCTGCATCTTCAATCAATACTATATTATGTTTTTTACAAATATCCTTTAAAGCATTTAAATTGCCCACATTACCACCAAAGTGAACAACTATAATAGCCTTTGTTTTTTCATTTATTTTTTCTTCAATCTTTTTAACATCTAAACAGTAATCATTTTCATCGATATCAACAAATACTGGTTTTGCTCCAACATGTTCAATAACATTTGCTGTTGAACAAAAAGTAAAGCTTGGAACAATAACCTCATCATCTTCAGATAGCCCTAATGAAAGAACTGCCAAATGTAAAGCTGCAGTCCCAGAATTACAAGCTATAACACTTTTTTCATCAACTCCTAAAAATGAAGCTATTTTTTCTTCAAATTCAAGTACTCTTGGCCCCTTAGAGATCCACCCTGACTTCAATGCTTTAACTACTTCTGATATGTCATCATCAGTTATTTCTGGTACCGCAAACGGGATTTTTTTCATATTTTTCTCCTCCTTTTTATTTATATCACTGTAAAATTACAATTTATTAAATCATATTTTGCATTATTGAAATATATTTTACCCTATTTTACACAATGTTGTAATTACTGTCAACTATTCCTTATTTATCATTTTCTCTTATTATTTGGTAAGTTATTGTTTCTATTGCTTGCCTTAGTGCAGTTTTTCTATCTATTTTCTCAAATACCCGCCTTATTTTTATATAAAAAATAAATGTCCAAAGTTGCATATTATTACACCTTTGAACATTCATCTCGTATATATTGATAAAACTATTTAATATTTATTATAAAACATTCCAGCTCCCTCTATAATCTCTTGTTCTAAAAACAAGCTTGAGACAGCTTCCCTATAATCACTTACCTTTTGTGCCTTCTTTATTTTTTTAGCATATTTCTTATTGTCAGAAAATATATAAATCATATATCCCCATAATTCCTTCATCCTAAACATAGCATTTTTATCTTCATTGAAGACTTTTATGTAGGTATCAAAAACATCATCATGAAAACCCGTTAATACCTTCTTATCTAAAGGAGCATTACTCTTTATCAAATTCATAAGTCCTGGATTTGCAAGTATTCCGCGTCCTAGCATTACTGTTTTTAATTCTGGGAAATCTTCCACTAATCTTTTATGGTCATCTACGGTAAAAATATCACCATTATAACATACTGGGTTAGTACTTAAAGCTAGTGCATCCTTAAAAACCTCTAGATTAGGTTTATTTCCATAAAAATCTTCCCTCGTTCTAGGATGAATAATCAATTCTTCCATGGGATATTTATTGTAAATCTTAATTAACTCATAGAATTCTTCTGGACTATCCTTACCTATCCTAGTCTTTATTGAAATTTTCATATCATCTATTTTAAATATTTCCTCTAAAAACTTGTCCAATTCATCTCTCTTAGCTAGAAAGCCTGAGCCCCTATTTTTTGAAACAACAGTTCCAGCAGGACAACCTAAGTTTAAATTAATCTCATTATAGCCTAGTTGTTGAAGTTTTCTTGCTGTTATAATAAAACCTTCTGAATCATTAGTAAGTATTTGAGGTACTACATTTAATCCCTTATTATTTTCAGGCAAAACATCTCTAAGCTCTTTAGTTTTAAGGCTTTTGCTGTTATTTGGAACAATAAATGGTGTAAAATATTTATCTATATTACTAAAAAACTTTTCATATGAATTTCTATATATAAATCCCGTTATTCCTTCCATTGGTGCTAAATAGTATTTCATTTAATAACTCCTTCTATAAATATTCTAAACCTATTATATCAGCATGACCTTTTCTTATCTACTTAATATTATTTACACTTAGCTTAAGAACCTTTTTATATCTGAAATACTAATAGCAGCTTCTGGCTTAAATTCTTTTGAAGATGCATAATTTAAAATGCTAAAAAGAAATTGTCTTCCTTCTGGCTTATCTCTTACTTTTTCAAAATCACAAGTACAAACTAAGAGTTTACCCTTTAAAACATTACATTCAAACAATAGCCCAAGCTTATGATTTCTCTCAAAATTATCGATAGTCTGAACCATAGGACTAAAATTTTTAGAAGTTCCATCTAGTATAACTGAAGATGAATTTGAAACTATACTCCACCACTCATATGTTGAATAATCCTCACAAGGAAAATCCTTAAAAACAGGGTGAGTATTATTGATAAGCAACCCCATAGTACCAACTGGCACTTCCTTTTTCATACTTTCAGATATTGAGCGAAACATTGGATAGCACCAAAAATCTGATGAATAAAAGCCTTCAATAGAATTTGTTAAACTATTTAACTTTGGAAATAGAATTACGTTTTCTCCTTTTTCTAGTAATGAAATCGCCTTTTTTGATAACTCATCAAATATATTTAAACCTGATTTATCAATATGAATATTTTCAGAATACACCCACAAGTTATAATGTTTCCCTATATCCATCCCCTCTATTTTAAGGGATAATGTAAGCTTTTTCTTTGATTCTACTTTTGGCATTTTAAAACTTATGTCGCAAATATCAATATAATTTTCATCTCCAATATGTGCTATAAATGCCTCTCCCTCTTCATATACAATATTCTCATCCTTTAACTTCCACAATAATTTCAAGGTTTTCAATCTTATATTCCTATAATAACAAAGTTCAATATGTGCATTAAAGCTTTCTTTCTCTAAATAGTTATACTTTTCAAATCTTGCTAAAAGCACAGCATCTGAGCAAAAGCTCCGCCACTCTTTAGGTGATATTATGCCTTTAGAATCCATAAATGCATCAAGAATTCCAACTAAAGCTGTTCCTTGTCCAGGAAAGTCTTGTATATCTAAAAGCTGAAATCCACCTAGCTTTCTTGAACGAAATGCTGATTCCAATTCTTCCTTATAGCACTGAATCGCAAGCTTCCCTGAAGAATTAAAATACTTTTTTGCCAAGTGATCTAAGTTTTTTTCTTTAAGTCGCTCATTAAATATTTCAAAGTTTTTTGCCTTTAATGAACCTTTATATTTTTTTATTTCCTCAAAATTAGGGAAAGTTTCATATTGCCCAATTTCATGAGAAACTACAGGAATTTGTGGTATAAGCTGCTCCTTAGAATCAGCTGTCTTTACCTTTTTTACCCCTGTGCCAAATTGTATTTCTACAATGTCTTCAGCCTTAACATCATGATTCTTATTAATTATTGATGGAAAAATATCCTCATCATAATCCTTTATTGTGCTTGGCATATCTGTTTGAACATGTCCTAGTGGAGCATCACACATAGCATAAGAGCCTCTTATAAGACGTTCCTTAGAAAATCTTACACCACAAAAGAAATCATCATTTTCTAAAATAGTAGGACTAAACTGAAAGTTATTTGATCCTTGAGTATAAAGGTGTCTATTATCAAAACTCTTGTAATTCTTTAAAATCATATTTAACTTATTCCTACTGCCCCAAAGCTCATTACCTAGAGACATCATAACAAATGAAGGATGATTCCCAAAACTTTTAAGGATGGAAAAACCCTCGCTAATTAAAAAGTCCTGTTCTGCCCTATTATGGTTTTCATCATTTTCATCAGTAATAGTTCCCCAAAAAGGTAGCTCTGGCTCCATATAAATTCCAAGTATATCAGCAGCTATAAAAGCAGCTTCAGGTGGACAGCAAGTATGAAAGCGATAATGATTTATGCCATATGACTTTGAAATATTCAATACATTTAGCCATTGATCCAAGTCCATTGGTACAAACCCCTTAAGTGGAAAAACCAAGCCATCATGCTTTCCTCTAAGAAATGTTTTTGTGCCGTTTATGGTAAACTTATCTCCTGATGTTTTAAACTCACGTAAACCAAAGGTAACTTCCTTTATATCAACAGTTAGTCCATTTATAATCATTTTAATATTAAGTTTATATAAGTTTCTATTATATTCACTCCAAAGGAAGGCCTCATCACCTAAAGGATACTTTATAAGTATATCCTTTGAATTAAAGCTGAAGATTTTTTCTTCTACGTTATGCTTAATTTCACTATTAAAGCCTACTGCTGAAACTGCTAAAATACCTTTATCTGCTCCAATAATCTTTGATTTTATTGTTACCTCTTTATCTCTTATGTCAGAATAAACCTGAACATCATCTAAATAAGCTTTATTGAATATCTGCAGTTCAATTTTTCCTATAATACCATTCCAATTGGTTTGTGTATCTTTAGAAGTTAAATGACCACCTTTAGTAGGATAATCTGTGTTATCAACTAGTATGGTAATTCTGTTTTTACCCTTTGATAAATAACCTGTAACATCATAAATATGTGGAGTGCAAAGACTGTTTTGTGTACCAACTTTAATATTATTTATCCATAATGTAGTAATACGTGTCCGTTCCAAATAAAGAAAATAGTTCTTATCACATATATCATCTGTAATCTTCATTTCTCTTGAAAACCAAGCATATCCTTCAAACTTGTATTCATCTGTCAAGCAACCAATCTCAACACTTTCGTTTTTCTTTCCCTTTTTTGAATCAGAGGTTGTCCCTGGAAGTATAATAGTATCCTTTAACGGTTCACTTATCCCTTGCTTTTTCTCATCTAATTGAAAATCCCAAATACCACTTAAATCAATAGCTGCATACATGAAATCACCCTTTTTCTAATAATTAAACATAACAACTTATTAAATTGTATATGTCATATATTTAACATTATTATATTTTTAACTTTTTAGAATGTCAATTTAAAGGTTTTATTCCATATAAATACATAGATATATTATTGCATCAATTTCATATATGTTATAATATTTAAAAAGACTGTAGTACTACCTTTTTAATGCTACAGTCTTTTACTTTAATTATTCTTTTAAAGATCTATTGAATTTTTACGTTAAACTCCTCACCTACTGGGATGAAATCATCTCCAACTTTTCCTGAGTTCATTGAATTATCAGCATATAACCTAAGCTTCAAGTTAGTTACCCCTTCTGCTAGGTATTGTCTATTATTTGACTGCCCATCATATAAGTCAAATAATACTTCACTTGTATCTTTTTCAGTATTTATAGATGTATTTCTAGGATACATTAATATATTATTTCCTAAATTGTCTACCCCTTGCAAACGTATTATAGGCATTTCCCTATCCTTAATCGTAGTACCAAAAATTTTAATACCTGTATTTGTGTTAGCATAGCTATCAATTGTTACCATACTTCCATTTTTAAACTTATGACCATAATCTTTATTTAGACTAGTCTTTGGTATATCACTAACATCACCTTCAGCCTTTATCTTATAATCAATTGTCCATGGACCTTTAATTTCTTCACCAGCGTTATTCACTATTTTATCGTATTCTATTTTTATATTTAGATCATCCTTTATTGTAACTCCTTCAACATAAAAAATAAGTTCCTTTGTAATTGAATTTTCACTTATTTTAATATCCTTTGACTCATAATTCCATATCCCATATTTATAATTATCATAATTTAAACGATCTAAATCACTAATTACCCAGTCATTAATGCTAACTTTTGAATTTTTAACGATACCGTTATTTTCATAATCTACATATTCATAACTAAATCCTTTAACTACCTCTTCATTAGTCCTTATTCTTTCTTTTGCCTTTACAGCTTCAGGAACTCCATTTTCAAAATTCATTGTGTATACTAATCTTATTTGACCAACATTACGATAGCATTCATCAAGCTTTATCTCAACACCATCTTTGCTATAAGATTTACCTAAAGCTACAACATAATCTGCATTATAATTTTTATTTGGATCAATCTTACTTATCATGTTACTAACACTAGCTACTACATTAGTTCCAAAACTTGAATTATACATTCCTACAACAAGTATACAAACAGCAACTGCTATAGATATTCTAACTTTATTGTTTTTCTTTTTTGCTTTAGAATTTCTCTTTACATATCTTTCTATCTTTTTAACTGTAAAATCATCAAACTCTTCTTTATTTATATTTTCATATTCTTCTTCATTAAATTGCCCATTATTTAATAAACTATATATATCCTTTTTCATATTTACCTCCTATTTAATTACAAATCCCTTTACTTCCCTAATCTTCTTTTTTCCTTTATATATCCTGTTATATATGCTATTAGTGGTTAATCCTAACTTTGTTGCAATCTCTGAGGGATTCATATCTAATAAATAATGCTTTACAAAAATATCACGGTCCTTATCCTTTAAACAGCTTAATAAATTTTCTACGTCTTTACGCATCTCTTCATTAATTATTCTTACATCCGAATTATCTGGAATTCCTATTTCTAAGGAGTCATATTCCTCATTACTTATATCCTTAATATACTTTCTTTTATAATCAATACTTCTATATTTAGAAATCCCTATAACCCAATTTTTAAAGGTTCCCTTTTTCCCATCAAATTTATCTATGTTGTCCCATATACTTAGAAATATATCATTAATGCATTCTTCTTGAATATGCTTCAAATTATATAATTGTTTTGAAACTACAGCTTTTATAAGCCATCCATATTCTTTAATCACATACCTTAACGCATCTTCATCTCTTTTTATAAGCCCTTTTATAAAATTTTGTTCATTTATTTCCATAACTCCTCCTAATTATATTTGCAAATATAAATAACCTTGTCATATAATACTACGTAACATAACTTATATATCTCACTAAAATCTTTTAAATTTTTTTAAAACCCCATGCAAATCTAAAATTCAGACTTGCATGGGGTTTATAATATAGACCAAAGTGATTAATTTTTAAAATAAATAAGAAACTATTTTATCTCTATATGTTTTAGAACAATCCATATCTTTTATTCTATCTATTACAGAACTATCATCCCAAAAATGCATTGGATATACCTTATCCGTATCAGTATTTTTCATAAAATAATCAAAACCTAAATGGAAGTATTCCTCTTGTCTAGAATCTAAGACAACAAAGGCAACATCAAAATGCCTATTTTTGATTTTTTCTATTTCTTCTTCATAAATTTCCTTAGTATATTCTCTAATCTCTTCACTCTTATGGCTCCAAGCCCATAAATTAAGATCTCCTGCATGATATATTGTCTTGCCTTCAGCTGTAACAATAAATGCTACCCCTTCATCTGTTGACTTTAAGGTTTCTACCTTTAAATCAAAGGTTTCAAGAGTTTTGTTACTGTCAATAAACTCTATCTTTTCATAAAGATCATCTTCAACACCATGAGTATTAAAAAACTTTCTTCCAAACTTTCGTTTAATATCCTTTGAGAGGATATACTTAACATTTGGATATCCTTTTAATAACTGAAAAATTGACATATCAAAATGGTCATGGTGATTATGACTTGAAAACACATAAATTGTTTTTTCTTTATTAAAATCAGGAAGTTGTCCTTTATAGTAATCAAAAAGTAAAATAACCTTCTCAAGTTCTACGGAAAAACAACTATGTTCAATATATGTAACCTTCATTTTTATCATCCCTTGCATGTTTCTATTTCACTCATTATATCACCTTTTCATGTTATTTATCTATATAAGTTAATCTAATATATGCTGATATAGTAATCGGTAAAATTATTAGTAGTACCAATAGTCCCAAAATTACTCCTACAGCAACTTGGATAAGAGTTGTTACCCCTGATGGAATTAAGGCTGCAAAAGTACCACTTAAAATAATTGCAGCTGATATAACTACAGCTCCTATGACTGTAGAAGCATTTAATATACTAAGAGTTTTTGGCACCGTACTATCTACACTTTCCTCTCTATACCTCATCATTAAAAAGATACTATAATCAACACCTAATGCAATAATCATGATAAATGTAAAGAACGGTGCATTCCAAGTTAATAAATCTTTTTCAAGGAACATACCTGACAAAAGTCTTGTAATTCCAATAGAAGATAAGTAAGCAACCATCAATGTAATTATAATTACAACTGGCTGTAAAATTGATCTTGTTACAAACACTAGAGCTACACCTATACCAATTAACATGATAATGGCTGTTCTCGTAAAATCTTCATTAGAAATTTGTTCTAAATCAGAAGTTTCTGATGTTTGTCCACCAAAAGCAATTTTTGCATCTTCCAAAGAAGTTCCTTTCACTCTTGCCTTAATATCATTTTGCAAATTTTTTATTACTTCAGTAGCTTCGCTACTGCTTGGATCATCTGTTAATACCACAGTTATTTGAGCTATCTGCCTATTTTTTGATAAAAAGGCTTTAAAGGAATCTTCAAGTAAGTTATCTGCTAAAACAGACTTTGTCACATAAAACTTATTTCCAATGTAAGAGTCACCTAACTCTTTTATGTAAGACTGTATAGTACTTAATCCTTGAGAAATAGTTGAAATTCCTGATGCTGCAGAACCTAAACCTCTTTGTAAATCAGCTGTCTGCTGTCCTAATGTCTTTAATTGATTATTTAATTCTTGTACACCAGCATTTGCACTCTGTACACCAGAATTCACTCGTTTTGAACCTTCTCTTAAATAAGAGCCATTATTTGTTAGTTCCTGACTTCCTTCAGCAAGATTCTTAACACCATCCGAAAACATTGGTAAACTTTCATTAACTTGATTTAATGCTGCATTTAAAGTAGAATACCCTTGATTTAATTGCCCTACTAAGTTTGGTAACTGAGTTAATATGCTTGTACTATCTCCATTTCCTGCTGTTGGATTAGCAGAAAGTAATAAAGAAATCTTTTGATTTATATCAGATAAATTTGCTATTTCATTATTTATAGTGTTAATTTTCTCTTGAAGTTCATTGCTACCACTAGTAATTTGATTCATAGTACCAACTAATGGTGTTGTTCCAGATTTCAATTCACCTAAGCTACTATTTATTTGATTTGTTCCATTAACATATTCATTAATGCTATTATGTAATTTATTTGAGCCATTTGCCAGTTCTTTAGTTCCATCTGCTAATTGCTGAACCTTTGCTAAATTTTCATTGATTCCAGCATTGCTTAACTGGGTATTTGCACTTGATAAACCAGACTTAATTTCTTCTAATCCTCTTTTTGCATCTTCTACACCTGAAACTACAGTTTTTAATTGATTCTTTAAATATAAATCATCAATTTTTTCTCCAGAAGGTTGAGTGGCTGATAAAACTTGTTTTACACCTTTTTCGTTTTTCAGAAATTCTGTTATATCATCAATAGTAGCTAAGTCTTCTTGATTATCCAAAGTCTTATCACTATCTATATAAAGAGTTGTTGGTGCTGCCTTACCTTTTGAAAAATCTTCTTGAATAATAAGATATCCTTCTTTTTTAGGGTTTGAATCTGCAATTTCATCAGCTGTATTGAAATTTAATTTTTCAGAATTGTTAATCATAAAAATTCCACCGAAAATTGCAATAAGGCTTAACATTAATATTGGACGAGCTATAGAAATTTTTGAAAGTCCATGCCATAAAGGGCTAGAACTATTTCCTTCAAATTCCTTTGCTGGCCAGAACATTTTCTTACCTAAGGTTGCCATGAAAAACATATTTAATGTTAACAAGACTCCCAGTAAGACAGCCACCCCTATAGCAACACCAACAGCTGATTGATAAAATGAAAACTTAGCTAATCCCAAAACTGCAAATCCAATAAATACAGAAAGACCACTATAGAGCATAGTACGCCCAGCTGTTTTTCTTGAGGTAATTGCAGCATCTATTTTGTCCTGATCTTTGCTTAACTCTTCTTTAAATTTATCATATAGCAATATATTATAATCTGTGCCAACTCCGAATAATACAACTACTAGAAAAACTTGAGTAAAATCTGAAATTGGCAAATCAAAATATTTTGCTAAATTCATGATAATGCTTAAGGATATTACTAATGATACTCCAACGGTTGTAAGTGAAATTACAGGAACGATTGGAGATTTAAAAACAAGAACCAATACAACAAAAATGAAGATTGCTGCTATAATTTCTGTCTTTTCAATTCCTTGTTCTGTAGTATTAGAGAATTCATCTGATAAGATTTTTTCACCTGTTACATAGGTTTCAACTCCATCTATTTTAATTGCTTCCTGAATTTTGTTAACTGCTTCTTCTAAATTTTCACTACTTGAAACAGTAACTAAAGCTAATTCTGTCTTATTATTTCCTGAAATTAATTGTTCAGCTGTTTCTTTATTGTCTTTTGCACTAGTAATACTATCAATTCCATATGTTTCTTTATTGTCCTTTAATTCTTCCACCTTTGAATTAATTGCATTTTTTTCTTCTTCTGTTATCTTATTCTCATTGTGAAAAACTGCAATAATTTCCGTTGTGGATGTTTTTTCATTACCTGTAACCTTCTTACCAATTTGAGCAGCTATTTCACTTTCTACGTTTTTAGGCAAATTATTTTGCCCCTTATCTTTCACTAGTTGAGAAATATCAGGCATTACTAAAAGTGAAATAATCAATATTACTATCCATGTTATAAGTGATAAAATGTGTTTTTGTTTTATTTGTTTAAACATGTCCAATCCTCCTCTATCAAAAATGCAACTTCTTACGATTTATTTAAATACTTTCCCTTTGACAGTACCCTTCCGCAGTGTTACAATTGTATTGTCGTTATAAGTGTAACGTGCGTCTATGAAGCTGTCAATGCATGAACATGAAAAGTACACAAACAAGGAGGAATTGTAATGTCAGAAGGAAAATCTGAAATTGAAAATAGAAATGTTTCAAGATTATCTAATAAGGAATCAAATAAAATAACTAAGGAATGTATTGAATCTGCATTAATTTTATTAATGGAAGAAAAGGAATATAGCAATATTACCATTTCAGAGATTGTCAAAAGAGCTGGTGTATCTAGAACAGCCTATTACAGAAATTATGAATCTAAGGAAGATGTATTAAAAAATTTGCTTTATAATCTAATAACAGATGTTACTGATGCAATGGATAAATTCACTTATAGTACTGAAAAGGAATTATATTGGAAAACTTTATTTATTACCTCAAAAGCTCATGCCAAGCCTTTTCGTATTTTATTGAAGGCTGGTTTTGGTAATACAATATTGGAGGAAATCACAAAACATATGGTTAGTAATGCCAAGACAGAAGATGTTAAAGATAAATATGATATGATTTTTTGGAGTGGTGCTATTTATAATGTATTGGTTAGATGGATCCAAACTGGCATGGTAGAAACAGAAGAACAAATGGTGGAAATATGCTTATATATTTTGGAGAATTGTGTATAGTAGTTTTTATTGAAATTTATTAGATTTAATACTTCTCTTATACAAATAATATACTACGAAAATATTATTTGTATAAGAGATTTGAAAATTACTGATAGTCAGGTTATATACCAGAGGGATTTATTATGCTTTGTTAAAGAACTACTTAAAGCATTTTTGTAAGGCTCTTTTTCAACATTTCCTTCCCTCTATAAAATATTACTTTTGCTGAATTTTCTGAGATATTCATAATAGCTGCAATTTTTTTAAATGGCATGCTCTCATATAGTCTATATACTAGTACATCTCTATATTTATCATTCATATTAATTATGCCCTTTAATATTATTTCATTAAGCTCCTTACATAGTACTAGCTCTTCTGGGGTTTTTTCTACTATATTTATAACTTTATTATTAATATCTTCCGAATCAAAACTTACACTTATAGGATTTTTTCTAAAATATTTAAAACATACATTTTTAGCAATCTGACACATCCATGTTTTTATATCACTTTTTCCTTTAAATCTATGTAAAGATATAAATATTTGATAAAAAGTCTCTTGGGTAAGCTCCTCTGAAACACTTTTATTATAATTAACTAACTTATTTATGAATCTGAATATTTCATAATAATATTTTTCATAAATATCTTGAAAATCATTCATCATTATTCACCCTGTGTTACCATGCAAAGCAAACCTTTCCAAGTACATTTTTTTCGTCTATACATCCAACCTCTTCAAACCTACTATCATAACTAATATTTACATTATCTCCCATAACAAAATACTTTCCATCAGGAACTGTAATTTCTGTTTTAGCTATTCCACCATTTTTTATATATTCATAAACATCTTTCTGTTTTTCTTCACCATTAACATATAATACACCATCTTTAATAAGTATCTTATCTCCTGGAATGCCAACAATTCTGCCAACATCTTTGAATTCATAATGGAAACTTGGATCTTCTCTTAACAAATAAACAAGATCACCTTCAATAGGTTTAGAAAATTTATAAGACATTTTATTGATAAAACATATATCCCCCATTTCAATTGTTGGCTCCATAATTCCGCTTAACACTTTATGAAATGTGAAAATAGAACAAAAAAGCATAATTACTAAAACAGTGCTAAAGGCAGTTATTAAAGCATTTCTAATTCTTCTCTTTTTTAATCTACTAGCGATATTTTTATAATTTTGTACTTCACGCTTTTCAAATTCAGGCATATTATTGTCAATTGAACCTGATTTAGATAATTCACCAAAAACATTATCTTTATATTTCCTACAAAAATCACATTTTTCAATATGTTCTTCAACTGCTTCTACAGATAACTTGCTTAAAGCCTCATCTTTATATAATGGTATTAAATCTTTTATTACTGAACATTCTTTATTTTTATCCATATTATATATCCTCCAACATTTAATTATTTTCCACAAATGCATTTGTCTTACATATATTAGTACAAATAATAAAGAAAAGGTTACAGTAATTTATAAATTTAATATAATATAAGGGAAACTAAATTTGAATTAACTTCAAATTCAGTTTCCCTAAATAGTATTCTTTTTTATGTTTAACCTTTAAGTCCATTTGCCTGACGTTCCATGTTTTCTATAACAACGTCATGAATATCACCTAATGAAGCACAATACTCAAGTACCTTCCATGGAGCATTTGTGTGATAATGAATTTTTATCAGTTCCTCATCACCAACTGCAAGTAAGGAATCCCCTTCAAAGTTCTTTGTAATATATTCATTTATTTCATCTTCAGAAAGATTTTCTCCTGCAATTAATAACTGGGTATCAAATTTATATTCAAGCATAGTTTATCTCCTTTTCCTTTACAAATTTTTAAGTATCTTATCATATTTCAACTAGTCGTTTTCCTAATTCAAATGCCTTTTTGCAATCTTGCGGAAATACTTCTTCCCTACGTTTTAATTTATTACCAGCATCAAAAGCTGTTGAAACATATTTTGAATAATCATCAAATTGATAAGTATCGGTTACAAAAAGTGATTCTGCTTTTCCTAAAAATCTTTCCACTAAAAATTCATTGTATTTAATGGATTCTTGCCATTTTGATTGTTTCAATCTTTGTTCATCAACTCCAAAGGTATAAATTAATCCTACAGAAATTTTTTTAGGAAAAAGTGAAGAATAATTTTCATCATAAACTAGATATGGAAAAATTAATCGTTCCATAAAAGATTTCATTTCACCTGTAATTGATCCTAAATAAATTGGAGAACCAAGAATTATAGCATCTGAGTTCTTAATTTTTTTTAGAATTGGACTTATTTCATCATTAATAGAGCAATTTCCATAACTATTACCATTTATTAATTTACATGCAAAACAACTTTTACATCCTTTGTAATTAAAATCATATAAATGGAATATTTCTGTTTCTGCTCCATTTGAAGCTGCTCCCTCAAGAGCTTTATTTAGCAAAATTCCTGTATTTCCGTTTTTTCTTGGACTTCCGTTAATAGCAATTATCTTCATGTTTAAAACCCCATTTCCTATTTTATAAAATTAATTATATTAATAGTGTAATGGTTGTAGTATAGAACAATGTCAATAATTATTTATTAAAGATTTAAAAAAATCGCATTCACCTAAATGCTTGTTTTCCTTTACTTTATTCAATAGTTCTATCAATTGATATAATTCTTTAATTTGATTTTCAATTCCAGTTATCTTATTATCTATATAATCTACTAACTTATATTGATTGGCACATTTATCATTACTAACCATTCTAATCAAATCAGATATTTCTCTTAAGCTAAATCCATAATTTTTCATTTGAACAATAAATTTAATTCTTAATACCTCATCCTCTGAATAAATTCTATAACCACTTTCATTCCTTACTGGATTAGGTATCAAATTTATATTTTCATAATATCTAAGAGTTTCTTTTCCTATATTAAATAATTCTGATAAATCCTTTCGTGTATATTTATTCAAACTTTTTCTCCTTGCTTATTACAATAATTTAGAAAATTAAATACAATCTTTTTTGAATTAACCTCAAATTCAGTTTCTCTAAATAGTCTTCTTTTTCATGTTTAACCTTTAAGTCAATTTGCCTGACGTTCCATATTTCCCTAACCACTCTGCATGGTTTAATTAATTTTCTTTAATAGCCAAGCCATATTTTGTCCCAAATTACGCATATTCTCCATTCCTTCTTCATCTCTATATACATCACCTACATCTTTTCCATAAACCATATTCCAATATGTAGACCCTGCTATGATAACTTCTTTATTTAACAAGAAATGGTTCATTGTATCTACTGCTGTCATTCCTCCACCTCTACGAACAGCAGATATAGATGCACCAACCTTATGTTTAAGCAAACCTGGATTTGTAGCAACAACAACTCCTGCTCTTTCTAAAAAAGCTTTCATATTTGCTGTTACATCTGCTGAATAGACTGGAGATCCCAGAAGAATACCATCTGCTAACTTCATTTTTTCAAAATATTCATAAAACATGTCTTTCTTAAAAACACAGTTATTCTTCCCCTTACATGCAAAGCACCCTTTACAAGGCTCAATTATATTTCCAGAGAATTGAACCATTTCCGTTTCAATTTCCTCTTTTTCCAATTCCTCAAAAACAGTCTTCATAATCAATGCCGTATTTCCATCTTTTCTAGAACTGCCATTAATTCCTAAAACCTTCATCCCATGCACATCCTCCCTAGTTAAATTTTAAATCCGCCAATTACTTCAAAAATAGTGCCCCACTTCCAAATATAGAACTATTATATCATATTCTACCTATATTACTGCTTAATTTAATACCATTATATATTTTTAAAAGTCCAAACATTTAATGCCTTTACTTATTAAAGACGAAATACTGAAAATGTTGAAAAAAAGAGTGTCTTAAAATAAATAAAAATCATTCTAAGACGCTCATATATTTAGCAACTTTAAACTAATGGTTATTCAACTATGTCAATAGAATTAACAATGCTCATTCGCGTTATTTTTCTTAATGGAATAAGTGTTGTAATTAAGCAAGAAATAACGGATATAATTGTTACTTCTAATATAGAAACTATTGGTATTGCCACTAAAGCTATCTTCTCTGTAGTTGCCGCTTGCACAAAAATAGCACATATATATCCTGCCAAGGAGCCAACAATTGAAGCAATTATACCATAATATACTCCTTCCCATAAAAATGTCTTATAAAGACTGCTACTACTCATTCCAATAGCTCGTAACATCCCAATTTCATCAATTCGAGTATGAATATTAGTATATGTTGTATTAATAATATTCAATAAACCTATTAAGCCAATAAAAATAATTAATCCCCATGCTAACATCTTTATCTGTTGGCAGCTTTCCTCCAATTGCTTATCAGTGTTATTGAAAGAAATCCAACTACTTTCTGGAATCTCGCTGCAAATATCTTTAAAAATCTGTTCAATAGCATCTTTATCTGCATCCTTTGCTAGTATTGGATATAGTTCTGTATACTCATTTTTGCCTGTCAATTTATCATATATTGTATCATATACAATAACTTGAACACCATTTGAATAACCCTTGCCCACCAATGATACAGCTTCTGTGTTTCCAATAACATCCATAGAGCAATCTTGCACTGTTATTCTATCCCCAGGTTTAAAAGAAGTAGCCTCATGGACTTCCCCTTCAATTGACATTGATACAGGATTTTTAATTAAGCAAGCTATACCAGACTTCAATGCTTGATTCTCAGCCTCTGTCATATTTGGATATAACTTTTTCAATCTTTCTTCATCTACACCAATAACCTGAATCGTTTCGTATGGTTGCTTTAGCTGAAAATCTATTTTAATATCTAAAGACCTATTCTTATTTTGATGATATTCCATAAATTTAATTGTAGATAAGGAAGCTACGCCTCTTTGTTCTCCAATTTTAGCAACAATTGAAGGCGAAAATCCTACCGTCTCATTGGTCAATGAATAATCACCGATGTGCAATTTTTGCACTTCTTTAGAAGAATCCAAAAGATTAGAAAATGCATTTAATGCAATAAATACAGTAATACTCATAACCAAAGAAATAATTGTTATTGCAGATCTTCCAGTATTACGTTTTAAATTTAAATTTGCATAAAACATCTCGAAATTTCTAATATGTTTTTTCTTTCGATTTTTACGCTTTATTTTCACAAAAGTTTCAGCCATAGCAACTGTAGGTGATACCTTCCCTGCATATCTAGCAGCAGGTATTGCAGCTAAAAAAGCAAAAAGCAATGTAATTAATGCACTTATAAGCAAAGGTAATAATTTACTAGAACTATTTTGTTCAATTAAAGTTATCACTTCTTCAACACTGCTTGCCATAAAAGCATCTGGTGGAAATGAACTTGTTACAATTTTGGTAATCCCTTTAGCTGAAAGAGTACCTATAATAGCTCCTAATGGAATTCCTATTCCACATAGTATGCAGATTTGTTTTACCACTAAATAGTAAAGTTGTTTCCGATCTGCACCTATTGCTCTTAAACAACCATATTCTTTAATACGTTTCCCCACTGCAATTTTTAGTATATTGTAAATTACCAGACCAGCTGCTAGCAACACTAAAAAACCTATAAGAAAACCTGTAACAGTCATAAAAGAAAATCCAGAAGTCTTTCCTTCCCTATCACTATTTGAATCATAATTAATCCCCAACGAATCTAAATAAAGCCAATTATATTGAATATAGTCTTTGTCAATATGAAACTCATCTGCCAAATTAAGTACTGTTCGCTGAAAATCTTTTTTGTTTGAAGTTATAAAATCAAGAGAATATACTTGATATTTTTCAGGAAGAATCTCTTTGGCAGTTCCACTGCCTGCAATACCAACTACTAACCCACTACTATATCCAAGATAATTGTTTTCCAAAATACCACACAATTTAAAATCAGCTCCGTACTTATAAGTGGCATTTTTATCTTTTAATAAAGAAATATCTAAATCTAAATGAATTGTATCTCCTATACCTCCACTAAAGTTCATAAGTTCTAATGTATTTTGAGATAATGCAATTTCACATGCATTTTCAGGTAACCTACCGGATTTTACCTTAGATATTCCTGGATAAGCATTTATTGAATTTTTATCATATTCGTTTAGTGATATAGTAACACCACTATTTTTCAACTTAGTAGTTCCAAGAAGAATATTACTACCTGTCCAAGATAAACGCTGGTCCTTTGATAATTCATTTATTTGGTTTTCATCAATATTGTGAAAGGTTGCATACCTGTAGCCATTTAGTTGCACCGCTTGCTGCTGCCTCAAATACCTTAAAATACCTAATGATTGTCCAATTGCTGTCGTCATTACAGTTGATAAAACAATGGCAATAAGTATAAGTATAGACGTAACTTTCTGTGCTTTTAATTCTTTCCAAGCTAAAGTGCTATATGATTTCATCAAACTGTCACCTCCGATAATACCCCATCCACAATTACAAATTGTCTTTTAGCCATTTTCGCAATCCTATTATCATGAGTAATTATTATCAAAGTCTTTCCCATATCCCTCCATATACTGCATAAAAGCTCCATAACCTCACTACCACTTTTACTATCTAAATTACCTGTTGGTTCATCTGCAAAAATAATATCAGGTTTAGAAATTAGTGCACGTGCAATAGCAACACGTTGTTGTTGTCCTCCTGAAAGTTCACTTTGTAGATGCGAAAGTCTCTCGCTAATCCCCAACAAGTCTGTAATCTGTTTTAAATAAATTTCATCAGGTTCTTTCTTGTCCAATAGTAATGGCATAATAATATTTTCTCTTGCAGTTAAAACTGGTATAAGATTAAATTTCTGAAATACAAAACCTATTTTTTCACGTCGAAACCTTGAAAGTTCCTTATCACTTGTATTGTAAATATCTTCACCATCATAAAAAACACTTCCAGATGTAGGCATATCCAAACCACTAAGCAAATGTAACAATGTACTTTTTCCACTTCCTGAAGGACCCATAATAGAAATGAAATCCCCAGATTCAACTTTAATATTTACTTTATTTAGAGCAACAACTTCGTTTTCCCCAACACCATAAACTTTTAACAAGTTTTTTGTTTCAATGAACATAAAAACACTCTCCTTTCTTTCATATGGAGAGTATAACAATCAAATCTCAAGATTCTCTCAAGTTTTTTTGCAAATATAAAATTTAGCTTTGCACAAAGCTCCTGTAAAATTATTTTGTAATTCCAATACACCACCATGCTTTTTACACATCAACTGACAAATATATAAACCAAGACCAAAATGTTCAAAATGCCTGTTTATTTCTTCCCCTCTTATAAAAGGTTCTGTACCATGCTTTAAAATTTTTTCTGGGAACCCAACTCCATTATCTTGAATTGATAAAATTATTTCATTCTTATTTAAAGAAAAATCTATTTGAATTTTAGTTTTTGTATATCTAATAGCATTTGTGATTAAATTTTCAGCAACGTTAAGTATAATTGCTTTGTCAATCCAAACAATACTGTTTTCTTTTTCTATATTTATCAATACGTCAATATCTGTCCCTTCTACTAACAAATGAATACTTTCATAAAATTCTTCAACAAAAGTATTCCAATTTGTTGATTCCAAAACACATTGAACATCTTCTAAGCTCTGGACAGTATTCATATTCTTCACATAAATTTCAATACGTTTTATATATTTATCTATCAAATTCAGATTATCTTGTGCATTTTGAGCTGTAATTTTTCCGTTCAAAAAGCCCTTTTCAAGTATCTTTATTGCTCCTTTTAAAACAGTAATAGGATTTCTCAAGTCATGTGAAAAAGCTACATTTAATTGTTTTCGTTCTTCCACTTGTCTCCATAATTCTTTTTTGCTTTTTAACAATTCACATCTCATAGATTCAAATGTAGTACAGAGACTCCCAAGTTCATCATCCGAATATTTTTTAATAGTAAAATCTAAATCATTTCGCATGATTTTTTCTGCTCCATTCTTTAATATTGCAAGAGGTTGCTTCAATTTTATATGATAAAATACAATATCTGCTGCTAATAGAGCAACTATAATAAATATCACAGGTAGAGCAATCTGTATAATGTTCAACACATTATACCAAGTATTTATTGATCTATTTGAATCAGTTTCTAAGTCAGATGTTAATTTATTATTTTCAATATCTATAGAAATTGCTGGAGCAATTGTTTGCTGAATTTTACTACATCCTAAAAATACTAGAATACTTAAGATTATTGCAATTAGCAAGAAAATTAGAATAAGACAGAAAAATGACTTTTTTAAATTCATTTGTTTTAACCATTCCATTTATATCCTATCCCCCAAACTGTTTCGATATAATTATGAAGTGTATATCTTCCTAACTTTGCACGAATTTTTCGAATATGTTCCATGATTGTATCACTATTACCTTCCCCGTCAATCCCCCATACTATATCGTAAATCCGATCACGGTCAAAGACTTGTCCTGAATTCATTGAGAGAAGTTCTACAATATCAAACTCTCGTTTAGATAATACAACTGAATTTTGATTTATAAAAATCTCTCTTTCAGAATAATTAATTGACAATTCTTTAAAGAATCGTACTGTTGGCTGATTTTTCTTTCTCTGTTCGCGACGTAAATGTGCTTCTACTCTTGCCCCTAACTCATCAAAATCAAAAGGTTTAACTATATAATCATCTGCCCCCATACGAAGCCCCTTAACCTTGTCACTGCTTTCAATTCGTGCTGTAAGAAAGAGAATAGGACAAAAAACATGATCTCGAATTCGCTGACATGTGGAGAATCCATCCAAATCAGGCATATTAATATCCAATAATATTATATCTGGCTCACAAGATATTTTTTCAAGAACCTCTTTACCATTACAAGCTGTAACTACCTGATAATCTGACATCTCAAAATAGTTTTTCATTGTACTTACTATGCCCTCTTCATCATCAGCAATTAATATTTTCCACTTTCTCATATTGCCTCCTTATATAACATATAGTTATATTCGTAATTCATTAAAGTCTACTTACTATAACTAAATACATTCTAACACCTATTTAACTCAAACTCCAATATAGTCCTTTTATGATATATAATGTTAATAGATGTATTATCATAGTCTAGTTCTTGAAAACCCGCATTTTACCAGCATATTCTTAAGAATATCAGAATATATATTCTAAGGAATATTACCATAAAAGAATATTCATAACTTTACTTTTTAACTACATCTTCTTCAAATGGTATAAAAACAACTTTACCCATTTCATCAAATTCATAATTAGTGTCTTTAAGAGGATTTTCACCTAAAACCAAATTCATTCCTATTTTATAAATAGCCTCTGTAAGTAAGCGCGTATTTTGTACAACCGTACCTGTCATATAACCATTTTTTATTAGCTCTTGTGCTTCAGATACTCCCCCAATTCCAAAAACTGATATATTCTTCCCCTTACTCCCTTTATTAAATCCATACTTTTGAAGTGCATTAACAGCACCTATTGCCATAGAATCATTATTGGATATTATAGCTTCAATTTTATTACCATATTTAAAAATCAATGGTGTTATTGCACTTTCAGCTATTTCTATATTCCAATTAGCAGTTACTCTTGCAAGTTCCTCTGTTTCTATTCCTGCATCATTAATTGTGGAAATAGAGTATTTTGATCTTACAATACTTGAATAACTTTCCTTTTCCCCTTCTATTAAAACATATTGAAGTTTATTATCACCATTTTTATCTATGCTTTTCCTATCATTATTCCATAGATCAACAATCATTTTACCTTCTAGAATACCTGCTTGAACTGAATCAGTATTTATAGCAAGTGCCTTTTCATAACCTTTAATTGAATCTAATTTAGAGGTATTTATATTAAAAAAGATGAGTGGAGTATTGCTTTGTTTAGCTTTGTAAACTGCCTCTTCTACCAGTTCAGATGCACTCTTATCCACAACTCCTAATACCAAAAGATCATACCTGTTTGCAATCATATTATTAATAATTTCACTTTCTATGGCAATATTACCTTCTCCATTAAAAAAAGCAAATTCTATTTGATTTTTATTTTCTTCTTGAATTTTTTCTAAATCACTCTTAATCTGTAAGTTATATGGATTATAAAAATTATTTAATAATACCCCAACTCTAACTGGTGCTGTTTTATACTCATGAAATATAGCAACTGTAATTTTTTCATTGCTACATGCTAATATACTTGTTACTATAGCTAAAGTTATAATAGAAATTATTATTTTTCTTAATATTTTCATTTTTAGCCTCCCATAATCATAGTCCTATGCCTATTATGTGCTATAAAAAAGAAAATATAAATTAAACCCTAGGCAAAAAATTGTCCAGGGTTTAATTTATATATTATGAATATGTTATACTAAATTTCACAGCAGGAGCTTAATATAATATTTCTTAACTTTCTAGTAAGTGTAGTAGTACCTGCATCAGTCTTTTGAATCATAAATAAGAATATTAAATCATCCTTTGGACAATTGCCAAAATATGATCCAAGCCAACCATCCCATCCATATTCTCCATGACTTCCAAGGTCTCCAGCTCTACTGCAATCTGTCATTACACGCATAAGATTGCCATAACTATGTCCACATAAGGTAATCCAATTATTAAAACTTTCTTGCTGAATATCGTTTAACCTTCCCGATGTTAAGTATTTCACTGTATGGGGCTTTAAAATTTGAACACCATTAAAACTTCCTTTATTCATAAGCATCCTTGCAAAATTTGAATAGTCATCGATAGTAGAAGCTAAACCAGCTCCTCCAGATTCAAAGGCTGGCTTCCTATCCATCTTATTAATTATCCCTAAATGATTTTCAGTATAAAGCTCTAAATCTCCATTTTTATTATCTGCATAAGTTTTTACAAGCCTTTCCCTCTTTTCTTCAGGCACCCAGAATCCAGTATCTTTCATATCTAATGGCCCAAATATTTCTTCTTTTAAAAACTCTCCAAAGCTTTTGCCACTAACTACTTCTATAATAGCTCCAAGTACATCTGCAGAGGTTCCATAGTTCCAAGAACTACCTGGCTGAAAAGCTAAGGCACACTTTCCCAATTTGTTTATAATCTCTATAGTGCTCATTGGTGAATCACCAAGTAACCTTCTGTCTATTTCCTTAAATAAAGCTTCCGTATCTTTGCCAGCCCTACTACTTCCATCATATACTAGCCCTGATGTCATAGAAAGTAGATCCTTAATCATTACTTCTCTTTCTACTGGAACTAAGGTATCACCTTCTCCGACCATTTGATCTTTAAAGCCTGGTAGATACTTACTTACTGAATCATATAAATCCAGTTCACCTCTTTCTAAAAGTATCATTACAGCAGTTGCTGTAATAGGCTTGGTCATTGAATATAATCTAAATATAGAATCTCTTTTTATTGGAGACCTTGTCCCCCTATCAGCTAACCCATCTTCATGATAGAAAATTTCCTTTCCATTCTTTATTACCATTAAATTTGCTCCAGCTATAAAATTACTGTCTATACTACCTTTTAATACTTTTTTTATTTGTTCCCTCTCCATTTTATTAAGCATCTCAAATTCCCTCCTATATATAGTTTATACCCTTATTATACCAAAATAGTAATAATATAAATGCAAATTTTAGATTATGTTAAATTAAAATTTCCATAACACATTTCTGCGCTATGGAAATACTTCTGAATTTATTATGGAATATAATGACCTAACAAACCATGCTCAGCTAATATCTCATATAAGGCACCATCTTCTCTCATCTCTTGCAATTTTTCATTAATTGCATTTAGTAAAGTCACATCCTCTTTTTTCAAAGGATATCCCACACTTAAATTAATGTCGGGTTTATATTGGTTTGGAGATAATAATCTAAACTTTGGATTCTCTTTAAATAAAACATTATATTCTGCTATTATAGAATCTGTTAATATAGCATCTATTGCCCTATTCTCCAATGATATTAATACAGAGTTATCATCATAAAAAATTATATAATCTTTTATCGCCCCTTTACTTTTCCAATCCTTAGCTAAATCTTCATAAACAGTACCTACAAGTACACCTATTTTTGCGTTTTTTAAATCATCTTTACTTTTTATTGTGGAATCCCTTCTAACCATTATTGCATCATTACAAGCATAAATAGGATTTGTAAAATTCACAAGTGCTTTACGCTCCTCAGTTTGATATATTCCTTGAGCAAATAAATCAATGTCGGGATTTTTTATTAATTCATTTATTGCATTAGGAAAGGTAGTATATTTTACATCTACTTTTTTTAGTCCAAGACGCTTAGCTACCTCCCTTAAAATATCTGCATCGACTCCAGTAAATAAACTTGTTTTAGGATCATCGTAAGAATAAGGTTTATCATTTGCCGAAAGTAAGGTTAATACTCCTTTCTCCTTTATCTTCTGTAATCTATCTATTTGCTGTGCTGAAGACATAATATTTTCATTTTTTACTTTTATTGTTTCTCCCTTTACACCTGTTCCAAAGCTTAGAATCACAATTAATGAAACTATGAATTTGAAATAACTTTTCACTAAAACTCCTCCTAAATAATATATAGTCCACCTTTAAGTCTTTTATGGAACGTAATGTGCTATTAATCCATATTTAGCTAATATCTCAAATAAAGTTCCATCCTCTTTCATCTCCTGCAATTTTTCATTAATCGCATTTAATAAAGTTACATCCTCTTTTTTAATAGGATATCCTATATCAATATTTATCTCGGATTTGTATTGACTTGGAGATAATAATTTAAATTTTGACTTAGGCTTTAACAAGATAATGTTCTCTGCAATTAAGGAATCTGTTAAAATGGCATCTAATGTTTTATTTTCTAATGCCATTGTCAAAGAATTATTATCGGGATAAACCCTATAATCTTTTATAATCCCTTGATTTTTCCAGCCTTCAACTAATTGGACATACACTGTACCTGCAAGAACACCAACAGTTGAATTTTTCAAATCCTCTTTACTATTAATATTGGAGTCTTTTCTAGTTAATACGACCTCATTCTCATAATAAATTGGAATAGTAAAATTCACCAAAGCTTTACGTTCTTCTGTTGCATATATTCCTTCTGCAAATAAATCAATGTCAGGATTTTTAATCAATTCTTCCAATGCATTACTAAAAAGAGTGTACTTTACATCTACCTTATTAATTCCTATACGTCTAGCTACTTCTTTTAAAATATCCGCATCAACTCCAACAAATTCACCAGTTTTAGGATCTTTATAGGAATATGGTTTGTTATTAGTTGCAACTACGGTTAATACCCCTTTTTTCTTTATTTTCTGTAATCTATCTGTTTGCTGCCCCGAAGCTACATTTTCATTTTTTGCCTTTATTACTTCTCCTCTAACACATACTGAAAAACATAAAATAATAATTAGCGAAACTATACATTTAAAATAACTTTTCAATAAAACTCCTCCTAGTACACTTAAATTCTATTAATTATGGAATGTAATATCTTGACACCCCATTCCTTGACATAATTTCATATATGGTTCCATCCTCTTTCATCTCTTGCAATTTTTTATTAATTTCATTTAAGAATTTATCGTCACCTTTCTTCACAGGATATGCTGTATTATAATTTATTTCTGATTTATATTGACTTGGAGACAATAATTTAAAATTCGACTTATATTTAGATGATAGAATATTTTCTGCTATTATAGAATCTGTTAACACAGCATCTACCAACTTATTCTCTAGGCCTATTATTAAAGAATTATTGTCAAAAAAAGACATATAATCCTTTATAATTCCTTGTTCTTTCCACTTCTCAGCCAATGTTCTATATACTGTGCCTTCAAGCACACCAACAACTGAATTTTTCAAGTCCTCTTTGCTATTTATCCCAGTATCTCTTCTAGTTACTACCACCTCACTAGCATTATAGATTGGGATTGTAAAATTGACTAAAGCTTCACGCTCACCTGTTATATAAAATCCCTCTGCTATCATGTCTACATCAGGATTTTTTATTAATTCATTTATTGCGTTACTAAATGGAATATACCTTACATCCACTTTGCCTACTCCAAGCCTCTTTGCAAGCTCCATTACAATTTCTGCATCCACTCCACGAAACTCACCTGTTTTAGGGTCTTTGTAAGAATATGGAGCAGTGTTAGCTGAATATACTGTTAATACCCCCTTTTCCTTTATTTTTTGCAATCTATCTGCTTGCTGCACCGAAGCTATATTGTCCTTTATCATATTTGCACTTACCGGAACTCCTAAGCTTAAAATAACAATTAACGAAACTATAAATTTAAAATAACTTTTCAACTAAATTCCTCCTAAAAAATCTAATCTTATACCTATAAATATTTTTATATTCCCCTATTCTCTTCCTCATTATTATTTAAAAATAAGATATTAAATATACCATTTAACTTAAATACATTCTTACTTAAGTTTTTTAATAAAAACCAATATAATTACAAATAATATTAGAAAATAAAAGTGAGGTGCTAATATGGATGATAAATCAAAAGTAGTAAAGGTAAAGAAAAATCCTGATGGAGATATAACTGATGTAATGCTTGAAAATGGTAATGTGTATTCAATTGATGAGGCCATAATGATGGCTAAGGATCATCTAATTGAAGGCGTAAACGTTGGAAAGTCAAGAAATGGAAGAGAGTATTTAAGAAGTAATCCTAATGATAATGAAAGTGATAACTTAGATAATAAGCCAACCTTTTAATATTTTTTTATTAAATAAAAAAGGAGCTATATAAACAGATATTTCTTCTGCTTACATAGCTCTTTTAACATTATTTAAAAAAGTGCAGCCAATATTATGACTACACTTAATTTTAACATCTCTACATATTTTCTATTTTCATAGCTCTCATGGCATTTAAAACTGCAAGTAACGCTACTCCAACATCTCCAAACACCGCTTCCCACATTGTTCCCATACCAATTGCTACAAGCGCTAGTATGACTAACTTTACACTTAATGCAAAAACTATATTTTGCATTACTATTCTTCTTGTTTTCTTTGCTATTTTTATAGCTGAGGCAATTTTTGAAGGTTCATCTGTCATTATAACTACATCAGCAGCTTCAATTGCTGCATCTGAGCCTACCCCACCCATAGCTATTCCTATATCTGCTCTAGCTAAAACAGGTGCATCATTTATTCCATCACCTACGAATATCACTTTACCCTTTGGTGATTTTTCTTTAAAAAATAATTCTAGCTTTTCCACCTTTTGATCTGGCAATAATTCAGAATAAACTTCATCTAAGCCTAATTCTTTAGAAATTGCATCTCCAACCTTTTTGTTATCTCCAGTAAGCATAACTGTTTTCTTAATACCGATTTCTTTTAAAGCCTTTATAGCCTTAGCTGAATCTTCTTTCACCTCATCTGAAATAACTATATATCCAGCATATTTCTTCTCTATTGCTACATGGACTACAGTACCTATAGTTTCAACTTGCTTATACTTTATATTTTCCTTATCCATTAACTTATAATTACCAGCAAGTACTTCTTTTCCATCAAGGGTAACCTTAACTCCATGACCTGATATTTCTTCATAATCTTTTATTTTTTCTTTTACTATTTCACTTCCATATGCTCTTAATATAGAAGTTGCTATTGGGTGATTTGAATAATTTTCTGCATAGGCTGCACAAGCTACAAGTTCATCTTTAGAAATATTTTCTTCTGGTTTTACTTCTGTAACCTTAAATATACCTTTTGTAAGAGTTCCTGTCTTATCAAATACAACCATTTCTGCTGAATTTAATGCCTCAAGATAATTTCCACCCTTAACAAGTATTCCATTCTTTGATGCTCCACCTATTCCTCCAAAGAATCCAAGAGGTATAGATACCACTAAAGCACATGGACAAGATACCACTAAAAATGATAACGCCCTGTAAATCCACTCTGAATAAGTTGCTCCTTCTATAACAAGTGGTGGGATTAAACCTAATGCCAATGCTGCAAAAACAACAGCTGGGGTATAGTATCTTGCAAACTTTGTTATAAAGTTTTCTGTTGGAGCTTTTTTGCTGCTTGCATTTTGAACTAAGTCTAATATTTTTGCAACGGTAGAATCTCCAAATTTCTTTTCAACCTCTATAGTTAAAAGTCCATTTTTATTAATAACTCCATTTAAAATATTATCTCCTACTGAAACTTCTCTTGGAACACTTTCACCAGTTAATGCAGCAGTATCAACCATAGATTTTCCTTCGATTACCTTACCATCTAAAGGTACCTTTTCACCTGGTTTTACTACTATAATATCACCTATCTTTACATCTTCAGGATCTACTTTTTTAAGATCACCATCTAACTTTAAGTTAGCAAAGTCTGGTCTAATATCCATAAGACTTGAAATAGATTTTCTTGATTTATTAACAGCCATGTCTTGGAACATTTCTCCTATTTGATAGAAAAGCATAACTGCTACACCTTCAGGGTACTCACCTATAGCAAATGCACCTACGGTTGCTATACTCATTAAGAAGTTTTCATCAAATATTTGTCCTCTAATTATATTTTTAAAAGCACCTAAAATTACTTCTCCACCAACAAGTACATAACTTACCAGATACAATAATAATTCTATTGGCTGAGAAAGCTTCATAATAGTTGCTACTGCAAAAATCAAGGCACCAATGATAAGCCTAATGATCTCGCTCTTATTACTTTCTTCTTCAACTTCTTCATTTTTAGCTTTTGATTTATTCTGAATGCTATCCATATCCATAACATTAACATCAGGTTCAATCCTCTTAACTATCTTCTTAACATTATCAATAATATCATTTTGTTTTGATGGGTCTTCTATTTCCATAGTTAACTTTGTTGATACAAAATCTACTGATGCTGATCTTACACCATCTACATTACCTGATTCTCTTTCAATTTTTGCGGCACAATTGGCACACCCAAGCCCTTCTAGCATAAATTCTTTTTTTACAGATTTAAGACTGCTTGAGTTTTGTGACTTATTATCAGTAGAACTAGTTTCTAATTTTATATTATTTGCCATAGCTTTTTCCCCCAATCTTAAAATTATTATCTTTCGGATATGTGACTTAAGCCTTGATCAAAGATACCTTTAACATGATCATCATCTAGTGAGTAGTAAACTACTTTACCTTCTCTTTTATATTTCACTAATCTAGCTTGTTTTAAAACTCGTAGTTGATGCGAAATAGCTGATTGAGTCATTCCAAGAAGTGCTGCTATATCACAAACACACATCTCAGCTTCAAATAATACACATAATAT
This sequence comes from Clostridium sp. HBUAS56017, assembly GCF_007115085.1. Lineage (NCBI taxonomy): Bacteria > Bacillati > Bacillota > Clostridia > Eubacteriales > Clostridiaceae > Clostridium > Clostridium sp. HBUAS56017. Next base: position 50,849 of record NZ_SULK01000009.1, read on the forward strand.
TTTTATTCTCGTTGAGTCTCCAAGGACTTTAAATAAATCTGCTAAATCATAAAGAGTTTCCTCTTTTGGTATAGATTCCTTAACTTTACTTACTATATCTTCATGAATTACAGTACAACTACAAAATTCATTATCATTTTTTCCCATATATACCCCTCTTTTCCTTTGAACGTATGAATATTTGTTCATATGTTTATTATATGCAACTCTATCCTATTTTGTCAACATAAATGAAATTAATTTTCAAACTTTTAATGAATATATTATTTTTAAATTATTTAAAAACCCAATTTTCTCAATAATATAAAAGTGGATAATTAACCTTTTTTGAAAATAATACTTATAACAAATTTGTCGCAATCCAATATATTAAAGTATAGAGGAGATACAAGTATGAAAAACAGTGATGATGAGAAGGCATTGCAATTAATAATTTTGTTAAATATGGAGTCACTTGGAGCAACAATAGGAATAATTGGATACTTTTTTATTATAAAAGCGGCCCAAATTGGGATTTATGAAGAAATTGCAAAAATCAAGGATTACGATATTAACATAAAAGAAATAAATTTAATTCAAGAGAAACTATCTGCTTTAGGTGAGTTTTTCTTACTAATTGGAAACTCTATATTATATTTAGTAGCAGCATCAGAGTTGGATTTGGAAATGGCATATAATAATTCAAGGGATACTTATAAGTCTTTAGAGCCCCAATTAAATATTGCATTTGGATATTTTTCCAATGTTATTTCTGACTTAATTAAAGTTATAGGAGCTCAACAACGAGTAAATGAAGGTGGAGAGGAAATTACTATACTTTAAAATTTTCCTTTAATATAATATTAATTGGAACTTATATAAGACTAAAAAGAGGGCTGATTTCCTTAAAAAATCAGCCCTCTTTATTTTTAACTTATATATAAAGTTTATACTCTATTCTATTATTAATTTTCTTAGTTTTTCTTTGATTGAAGTATCTTATAAATCACTCCAAGGATTATAAACCATACAGGTGTTACAATTAATGCTACACGAGTTTCCTCATTAAGTGCTAGTACACCTATAACAAAAGCTAAAAATCCTAAAATTATGTAATTCATTATAGGGTAAAATGGCATTTTAAACTTATTCTTTTTAGCAAGTTCAACGTTAGTTTTACGATATTTTAAATGGCAAATAACTATAATCGCCCAGATAAAAATAAAGCAAAATGTTGATACACTTGTAATTAATACAAATACCCCTTCTGGCATAACATAGTTCAATATAACTGAAACAAATATAACCACTGAAGAAACAAACAATGCATTAGAAGGTACACCATTAGAAGTTAATTTTCCCATTGACTTAGATGCATTACCTTCTCTAGAAAGAGAATAAACCATACGACTTGTACTAAAAATACCGCTGTTACAAGCAGATGCTGCTGAAGTTAATACAACGAAATTTACTATACTTGCTGCTGCTGCTATTCCCACTGCTGCAAACACTTGTACAAATGGGCTCTTCTCTGGATTTATTGAGTTCCATGGATAAATGCTCATAATAACTAAAAGTGCCCCTATGTAGAAGATAATAATTCTAATTGGAATATTATTAATAGCCTTTGGAATAACACGTTCTGGATCTTCAGTTTCACCAGCAGTTAAACCTACTAATTCAATTCCTGTAAATGCAAACACTACCATTTGGAAAGAAAGAATAAATCCTTTTACTCCATTTGGGAACCATCCACCATGACTCCAAAGGTTTGTAAAGCTAGAAGCACCTGCATCTGTAGAAAATCCTTTTATAATCATGAATGTACCAATTATAATTAAGGCTAAAATAGCTATGATTTTAATTAATGCAAACCAAAATTCCATTTCACCAAATAATTTTACTGCAGTAAGATTCATAATAAGTAAAATTACAAGAGCTATAAGGCTTGGAACCCATTGAGCTATATTTGGAAACCAATACTGCACATAAAGTCCAGCTGCTGTTAAGTCAGCCATAGCAAGTGAAATCCAACAAAACCAGTATGTCCACCCAGTAATAAATGCTGCTTTATTTCCTAGATAGTCATGTACAAAGTCTACGAAAGAATGATAATTTAAATTAGAAAGCAATAATTCCCCAAGGGCACGCATAATAAAGAAACAAATTACCCCTGTTATCATATAAGCAAATAAAATTGATGGACCAGCCAAATGAATTGATCTCCCTGAACCTAGAAATAATCCAGTACCAATTGCTCCTCCTATGGCCAGTAATTGAACATGTCGATTTTTTAGTCCTCTTGATAAGTCTTGTTTTTGTGATTTTTCCATTTTATCCCTCCATTTACGTCATGAGGTGTTTTAATAACTACCCCTTCGATAAGTATTTTATGATTGGAGATACAAATGGGAATAGATAAGATCTAAACTAAGTAATTAATATTATATTACTTTTATAAGATATGTTACCTGTCCCTGTCCTTTTACCTGAGAGTTTCGCTATAGGTTGTTTTTCCATATAACTTTCTCCTTCGGTGCTCTATTTCGAGTCTCTCCAAGGGTTCATCCAATAACGGTCATCTCTAATTTAATAGGTACCTGAAAGATTTACTTCTTCGGTGTATAGCTATGCCATAACTCTCCCGCTATCTTCATCTGAACTTTATTTAATTTTACTGTTATATCGTAATATATTTTCAATATACTTGCAACATTTTTTTTATTTTCGTTAAAATTATAGTTTTATTTTGTCATATTGATTAGAATAACACCTATTCTAATTCTTCTGCTCTCTTCTTCCAAAACTCACCTATATTTCCAACTATAGATTTCATATGTTCTTCTGGAGTCTTATCCTCCCATTTGTCAAAACGACTAAAGGTATATCCTCCTGCAGATGTAGTTGCCCCTTCACTTGTGTTAAAAGGTCCCGATAATCCTGCCATCCATTTACTTTCTTCTGGATCTTCTTCATTTTCACATCTAAAACGGAACAAATAATACTCATCATCACCATCAGTAAATACATTCATAAGTTCAATTTCATCTGGTACTCTTCCAAGCTCTGTTGGGTACACAAGCCAATCAACCATATTTGATTCTGCAAAAAAACTTTGAGTATTATATTTTTCAGGATAAACCTCTAATTTATCAAGTCCTTTAAGGTTAATATAGAACCAATTTCTTGTTTCATTATCTCCTGCTATCTCCAATGCATCTTCTTCACTTAAATTTTCACCTAGTTTTATTAATGAAACTCCAGCAAACATCTTAAGCCTCATATCCTTAATTTTCATTAAACCTCTTAACGATAATATAACCTCTGGATCATTTATATATCCACCTAAATCAAAGTATACTCCAGCAGAGTATCTAAGGTCTAAATAATCATCATTGTCCCATAAAGATTTATCATCTTCATTAAATTTATAATTTATAATTCTATGAGCCATATCCACTATATCTTGAACTATAACTGCCTTTGAAGATTCAATTTTTTCCTCACGAATAAGTCCGTTATTAAAGCAAGTCAATAATATCATATATATATCTACTGCTATGTCCTTATTATCGGCGAACTTTAATATTCTTGGAAACAAAATATCTATCCCTCTTGGATTTCCATTCAAATTACCTACAGGCAAGCTCATAAGCTTCTGATAATCCTTTTCTAAAAGCTTAACGTAGCTTATTAAGGCCTTTTCATTATCATAACTTGCTAAAAAGTTTAACGCAGCTATTTTTGCATTATCATTTAAATCCTTATATATATTTTCTATTTTCAATATATATTCACCATAGGGCCTTGCTGCACAAATGGCAATAAGATCTGATGAAATATCCTTCCATTCATACTTGCTTTTTGGAAATTCACCTTTGCATGCTTCTAACAGCTTAATTCCTTCTGTTAAAGTTAACTCCATTTCAGAAATTGCTTTTAACGCTTCTTCTCTCTTTTCTTCATTAGGATTTTGAAGCTCTTCAATAAGCTTGTCTACCCTTTCTTTTCCCTTAAAAAAATCTAGTATCTTCATAATTCCCCCTATTTCTTTAGTTCTTATATTATTTTTTCTTATGTCTTCCAATATTTCTATTCTAAAACAATTGCTAAGAAAAATCTACCATCTGCTTAAAATGATGAGGAAAATTGTTGAATTAATTGATATTATCATCTAACATAATACTTAACTAGCTGCTCAGCTTTTACCAACAAGGAGGATAAGCATATGAAAATAAAAAGTAGTATGATTGATAAAGATTTAAGAACTTACGGTAGAATAATTAAAATAGCTAATAGTATATTTAATAATACTTTAAGTTTGTGTCTAATGTATAAGCTTGGGAAAAAAATCAAATTAAAGATGAATGACGATTCCATGGAATTCATAGAAAAGAAAATCTCAAGAAAAGATGGTTCCATGATGCGTGTTTGTATATTTAAATCTAAAACCAAAAAAGAAAATCTCCCAGGAGTTTTATGGCTCCATGGAGGAGGTTATGCAATAGGAACACCTTATCAATCAAAGCTATATGCAAAAGAATTTATGAAAGTTAGAGATTGTATAGTAGTAGTTCCTGATTATCGATTATCCATTGAGGCACCATATCCTGCTGCTCTAGAAGATAGCTATGAAACTCTTTTATGGATGAAAGACCATGCAAAAGAATTAGGAATCAATGAAAATCAGTTAATGGTTGGTGGAGATAGTGCTGGTGGTGGTTTAACAGCTGCACTTACACTATATGCAAGAGATAAGAAGGAAGTTAATATTGCCTTCCAAATGCCATTATATCCAATGATAGATGATAGAATGATAACTGAATCAGCAAGGGATAATAACGCTCCAGTTTGGAACTCAAAATCTAACTATAATGGCTGGAAACTATATCTTGGTAATCTTTTTGGCAGTCCAAATGTTCCATGCTATGCAGCTGCTGCAAGAGAAAAAGATTACAGTAATCTTCCACCAACAGTTACTTTTGTTGGTGATTTGGAACCTTTTAGAGATGAAACCATTCAATATGTAGAAAACTTAAAAAAAGCTGGTGTTGAAGTTCAATTCAAAATGTATAAAGGTTGCTTTCATGGCTTTGATCAAATGTGTCCTAATGCTGAAGTGAGCCAAAAGTCATTTACCTTTCTAACCAATTCATTTATTTATGCAGTTGATCATTATTATGCAGAACAAGAATAACACAAAAAATGGTAGGGTATCAAAACCCTACCATTGTAAATTTTATAGTAACTCTTGTTTTTTCAATTCTTTTCTACCTGCATTAGTTAAAGAAAGCTTCTCATAATCTATAGCTACTACATTATTTTTATATTCACTTACCTCTTCACCACTTGTTTTAGCCCAATCTCTTCCTAAGAAATATCTTTTAGATACCAGTCTTTTAAGATAATATGCTATTTCATTTACTGCATATGCTTCTTCTACGTCAGAATTATATCTGACAGTTTCATTTCCATTGATTTTTTCATTTACATACTCTAGAACATATAGTTCTTTTTCTCCCATTGTTTTCACCACTTTCTTACTTTTTATATTATACACAATTTCTGCAGCTTTTGTAAGTATATCATAAATCCATATTTTTAATAAACATCCTTTTAAGATTTACCTATTAGAAATATTAACCATTTTTGCGTAAAATAAAACCTTTTTCTGTAATTAATGGTGAAATATATATTTTGTTAACATTATAAAACTTACCCTTTAATTCAAATTTGTAAGTTTCTCCCTATAATCATTTTTTCCACTTCATAACCAGCTCTATTTCTCCAGTATTTTCATCTACTTGTTCTGTTGAAATTGTAAAACCTTCTCTTAAATAAAATCGTAATGCATCATTATTCTTTTTATAAACACATAAAGACAATTCATTGTGTTTAGATTTTGAATAATCAAGTAGTAACTTCCCAATTCCTTTTGATTGAAAATTACTTGACACAAAGATTCCTGCTACAAAACTCTCCATTAAACCGATGAATGCCTGTATCGCACCATTTTTCTCATATACATAAATTGTTGCTTTAGGCATCATTTCCTTAACTGCTTCAAAGTTATCTTGCCAATACTTACTGTCAATAAAATTATGTGCCAAAATATTTGTATCAATCCATAGTTGCATTATCCTATCAATATCTTTTGTTCTAAACTCTCTAATCATAATTAATCTCCTTGCTATATAAAATAAATTACTATTTATCATATAACTCTCCTAGAATTGGGTAATATGTATTTTCAAAAGGCCAATGATTTTCTATCCACTTTTTAACCGTTTTATAAAGAAGCATATCTGTCACATGGTCTCTTGTCCACATAGTAATTTCAGCATCATAGCAATCTGATGGATCAATATAAATGCAACCTAAACAGTTTTCATTTTGGATATCAAATACAGTATAAGCAAAGGCAACTCTCTCATTAAATTCCTTCTCGTGCCGTTTTAAATCATTCTCATCTTCTTCAAGTGTTAGATTATCAGCTGGCCATCCATTTGTATATTCTTTCGTATAAAGCTCATGAATATGATCTCTAGCTTCCATAACAGCAATGTAATCCTTCTGTAAATCCAAAACAGTAAGCTTTCTTATGGTAAAATTCTCCGTTTTATATATAGTTGGAACAACAAATTCATCTGGTATAAATGATCTTCCCATTTCTATAAATTCTCCTCACTTAATAGTTCGTTATTTCATATGCTACATATTCTTTATCAAAATGATAACCAAGTTTTTCAGCTAAAGCCACAGAACCCTTGTTTTGTGCATCCCAACTTGGATATAAACCTTTATTTAAACACTCTAGAATTAATTTAGCACCACAAGCTAATGCCAAACCTTTTCTTCTATAATCCTTCCTAGTGTCAATTTCTATCTCTATTCCTTCTTTGTATACAGTATATGAAGATGCCCCTGAAACAATCTCTCCATCTTTCATTACTACAGCTCCAATGCCTCGTTTTTTGTAATCATCATAATCCCTAAACTGAGAGCATAAATCCTCTGACCATTTACTGCCCATAACTTGATTATAAATATCTTCATCTATCATATGAACACTAAATGGTTTCTTTATATCTTCAACTATTTTTTCTAATTTCACAGTATCGAATATATCAGTTTCCTTCTTAATAGCGTAACGATATACTTTTTTTGCTCTTTCTTTATATGTTTTCTCAATAAGATTATTCCACTCATCATTCTCTGAAGTCATAATTATAAAATTAGATTTATAATCATTTGGCTTATTTAGCACAAGTTCACTATTAACCTCACCTGCAAAGAAACAAAAGTCAGCTACTACGATTTGAGCTGATTTAGGACTCCTAATACTATCTGCATATGCCCTTCCCATATATCCTTGCAAGCATGACCAAATTAATGTCTCCTGCCAACCTTCAAATAACTTCTCTAAACATTTTGTATCTCTAATCTCGTAAACACTCATATTGGTTACCCCATTTCATCTTATATAAACAAGTTACATTTGATTTAATCATCTATAATCATACTAACAATTGTAATTTATTTAATTCTCTCTGAAAGCTATCGCATCAACCTGAAATTCAATTCCATCTCTAATAAACTTTGTTTCATATGCCTTTCTAGCTGGATATTTCCCTTCAAATCTTTCCTTAATTATTTCTCCTAAAAACGATAAATCTTTAATATCTCTAAATAAGCAATCCATTTGCACTACAGATTTCAATGTCAAGCCTATCTTTTCAAGTCTTTCACTTAAAACATCAAATGCACCATTTATTTGGTTTTCTATTGATTGTCCCTCACCCTTCATACAATAGCTGATATAAACATAATCCCCTGCCTCAACAATCGCAGAGTGTGCCCACTCTTTGTCTATTTCTGTTCTTATAATTTCTCTCATTCTACATTCTCCTTGTATTCTATTTTTGTTACAGTTAATAACTACTATATCATTCTTCCCATTATGATTTCATCACGATATGTTCCATCTTTAAGCCTAAATGCATTTTTCGTAGTGCCCCAAGCCTCAAAACCATGCTTTTTATATAAAGCAATTGCCTTCTTATTATCTGAAAATACACCTAGCTCAATCTGCTCATATCCAATTTGTTTTGCTTGATTAATTACTTCTTTAATAAGCGCATTTCCAATACCATTATTCCAGTACTTTTCTTTTATAGAAATTCCAAATACTGCTCTATGTTTAAGCTTAATAAAGTTTCTTACACAGCTGATTCCTGCATTACCTGCAAGTTCATTATTAACAAATGCTCCAATCATCATGTTTTCATTGCTATTTAAATTATCCTTAAGAATCTCTATTTCCTTGTCAATTGTAATATTAATTTCCTCAGCACATCTAATCATAAAATATGTTTCTTCTGATGTCATTTTTAAATATTCAATCATTTTTTCTGCATCATCTTCATTAGGACTTCTTAAAATACATATTGTCCCATCTTTTAGCTTTATTTCTTTTTGTTTAAATTCCATTAATATCCTCCCTTGTAATTAACTTTAACTTGACTTTTATTTAAATCATGCATTATTGCATATTTAACTTTTCCAATTAAATTTTTCCTTGAATAAATTATTATTTGCCCCACCAAGATACCGACTTCCATTACCTTGTTGCTAAATAATATAGAGGGACAATATCTTACTATTGTCCCTCTATATTATAAACTAACTTTGCGATTTTACCAATATAATGAAATTTTAGTTTGTCTTATATATCCATTGTATAAAAGCAGTCTTGTCATTTTGATTGTATCCTGCTCGTTCATAAAAGGCATATGGTTGCTGATTATGTGTGAGATTTGGTATTATTACGCATACGCATGAAGAAACTATCTTTCCATCATCTTTTAATAGTTCCCTTATCATATCATCATCCCCATAAATTACAATTTATCTCTTTTTAAAATAATATGAGGAACTGCTTTTTTATCAGAGTACACCTTTAACAAGTCATCACAATCATTTATAGATATGAATCTTAAATTGAATCTTTCATTTTCAAATTCTGGACAACTTACGTATTACTATCCATATTTATTCTCCTTTTCAAATTGGAATTTGTAAACATGTAAAAGCATATATTAAATTTCATCTATAATTTGCTTGTTATTGTCAGTTCTCCACTTCTTGTATTCTTCAACATCAGAATTAATTGATTTTAATACCCAACTTAATATAGCTATATCATCAATGTAGCCAACCACAGGTATATAATCTGGAATTAAATCAATAGGTGATATTATATAAATGAATGTTGAAACTATACTGATTATAGTGCCTATAGGTATGTCGGTATATTCCTTATTTATGTACCTTCTAACTAAAGAAACCATACAAGCTATATCACTTGCATATTTTCCAATACACGGCACTAACTTTAATTTGTTTTCAAGTCTCTGAACAAGTCTCTCAAATTTATCCTCATCTTCAATTGTTGATTTTGCTTCTTCACTGTTAGATTTAAGCACTGTTTTTATTTTTTCTTCAGTAAATGCTTCATTTTGTCTTTTCATGTAAATTCTCCTCTTCTATTTTATTTCTTATGTTTTCAGCCATCCTTGTTCTTCCCCAATATTTTTTAATTCATCATAAGTAAATATACCCACTTCATTAAATAACCTACAAATTTCAATTTGTACTCTATCTATTATTCTGATAATCTCCACCAAAGAGTTTCTTCACGTTTATCCATTTTAAAACCACAACGTTCTAAAATCCTTTGAGATGCAAAACCTTCCAAATCAGTTTCAGCAATTACACTTTTAACGCCATTTTGTTTTAATGCCCAATCACACATTGCTTTTGCAGCTTCTGTCATATAACCCTTGTGCTCAAACTCTTTTCCTAAACCATATCCAATCTCAGCTTCACCATTTTCATTAGGAATATCTTTAAAATCCGCTGAACCTACTACAACCCTATCCTCCTTGCGAATTAAGAAAAAAAAGCTATGCCACAAATAATTTTGGGGATCTTTTAGGGTTATTTCATACTGTCCCTTTACTATTTCAAGGAAAAACCCTTCCATTATTTCTGCCTTATAAGAACAGTCTAATTCTTTTTCAAGCCTAGGAATATCTTCAATCCATAGTTTTAATTGATTAAGAGTTAATGGGATAAGCTCTAATCGTTCAGTTTGTATTTTCATTTTCTTGCCTCCCTTAAATAAAATATCTCCATCAATTACAATTTATCTCTTTTTAAAATAATATGATAAATATTCCCTCCCATCATGACCAATTAATTTATTTTCAAATGATTTTTTCTGCCAAAATTGAGTTATTTAATTACTGGGAAAATTATAGTTCCAAAAGGCAAATAACCATTTGACCTTGAAAGTTTATCAATCTTTTTTAATGTTTCACCAGCTCTATCTCCAACTGTAACTTTTTCAATAAGAACTACCCGGTAAATTGCACTAACTACATGTTGCAAAACAACTTGAGGTATTTTACCTTTGCTCAATTCATTTTGTCCCTTCAATATAATTTCATCAATAGTTCTGTTTTTTGGCTCATACATTTCTTTAAACTCATTTAGTAAAAATTGTGCCTGTTCATCTATCTTTATCTTTTTCATTAAGTAATCCTCTCACTTTCTTTAAAAAAATACTCTAAATAATTCTTGTTACATAATGGTTTACTATTGGTCATTAGATTATAGTTTTACCACTTCCATTAGCCTATCATGACTTAATCTACGAAATACCTGACAATAATTTTGAAATCCAGCTTGTCCAATAATATAAATATTAGGCATGTAGTCCATTCTTGCTTTTGAATACATAATACGTTCCAACCCATTATCTACAGCTGTATGATTGCTTAAAGCCACATCTACTTTTTTATTCATTGCTTCACTTATAAAGTAGTCCAATGACCTAAGATACTCCTCCACCCCATTCTTTGTCCATGGTGGTGTGGTACCTCCCCATAATGCTGCCATATGTATTTCTTCACCTTCTTTTACAGGAAATATATAACTTAATCCTCCCGGTGTATGACCAGGAGTACTATAAACATATATTGTTTTATCACCTAATGTTATGGTGTCACCATCCTCAATATAAACATCAATTTTGTAATCCTTCCATGTTTCTGGTCTATCAGGTTTTATTGGATGTTCCTTCCAAAAAATATCATCTACCTTAGAAAGATATGTATCAACATGATATTTCAGAGCAAACCATCTCCCACATCCTGTATGATCAGCATGTCCATGTGTCAAAACTAGTTTTTTTATTGTATCAGGATTCCACCCTACATCTTTAATGGCATCTACTATCGCCTCAAAAGCCTTTTTTGCTGGCCAAATAGCATCTATTACTATCAAGCCATCACTTGTCTTTAGTACAAAACAATTTGTTTGTTTTTGTGCAACAATTAGCAAGTCGTCAAAAATCTTAGCATGGATAAAAAACGACATATCCTCCATTGCCTTGATTATTTCTTCTGTAATAACTGGTTTATTTAATCTATTCATTTATTATACACTCCTCTGTTACAATATTAATTTTATAATTGCACAGAGGATAAACGATTCTTTGGATGCATACGCAAAAATCTCTTCATGATTTCACCTTCTTTACAAATAGGAACTTGTGTATATACTTAATAACCAAATTATTTACATCCAATCTGGCAAACTATTTAAATTCATAATTCTACGAATATCTTCTTTTGATTGATTCTTAAATACTATCTGTGAAACAGCTATAATAAAATTTTTTAACTTTTCAAAAGCTACATCTTTCTTCTTAATATTTATCTTACTACCATTTTAGCACCTTTATTTGAATTTTTGTAATTATATTATAAAAACCTTACTATTTCCCATAAAGTCCATCAATAATTCTATCTCTATACATAACTAAGCACTTTTTGTATAATTTAATATTTGTGTTTATGAAATAAAAAACAAGCTCTCATAATCCAATTTTTAAGATTATAAGAGCTTTATGTAACATTGATAATAAAATTATGTTTTTATTTTATTAGGATTTTCATAAACTATGTCAGGATTCATTCCTATTCTATGTCCATCATTTAAATTTTTAATTTTTTTCATATCCTCTTCACTTATTTTAAAGTTAAATATATCTGTATTTTCTTTTATTCTTGATAATGTCATCGATTTAGGAATAGTAACAATTCCCATCTGTAAATTCCACCTTAATACTATTTGAGAAATTGTTTTTCCATATTTTTGTGAGAGTTCTTGCAGAAATGGAATCTGAAAAACTAATCCTCTCATTAATGGTGACCAAGCCTCAATTTGAATCTTATATTTCTCACAAAATTTCATTAAATCATATTGAACAAGTCTTGGATGAAATTCTATTTGATTTACCACAGGCAAAATTTCAGCATTTTTCATTAAATTTTTTAAATGATTAATTGTAAAATTACTTACACCTATTGCTCTTACATATCCTTCTTTATTTAATTTTTCAAGAGCTTTCCACGTTTCTTGATTTAATAATTGCGGCCAATGAATCAAATATAAATCTAGATAATCAGTATTTAATTTTTTAAGAGATTTTTTAAATGCTTGAAGAGTTTTTTCATAACCCTGGTCCTGATTCCATACCTTATTAACTAAAAATATTTCCTCCCTAGATATCCCACTTTCATTTATCGCACAACCAACTACTTTCTCATTTCCATAAAAAGAAGCTGTATCTATATGACGATATCCAACCTTTATACATTCTTTTATTGCCATACTAAGTTGATTAGAATCATTAGCATTATATGTTCCAAATCCAAGTAAAGGCATTTTAACTCCATTATTTAGAGTTACATAATCTTTTATATCTATCACTTTTCATTATCCCTTTCATAATTATATCTGAAAGTTGAAGCTTCTAACTTAGTTATATTATAATAAATAAAGGATTATTTTTCCTTATCATATGTTACTACTTATATAAAAATACTTTTCAACTTAAATAAAAAGAAAGGAAATTCATATCATATGAAATTTGATAATACAGATATTAAAATTTTAAGAGAACTTCAATTAGATAGTCGTTTATCCATTCGTGAATTATCAAAAAGAGTAAATTTATCTCCACCATCTGTAGCAGAAAGAATACGAAAACTTGAAGATACTAATGTAATCGAAGGGTATACAATAAAAATAAATAAAGAAGCTTTAGGCTTGTCAATTCAATGCATAATTCAAATTGATATAAAAAATAGTAATTTTGAAGAGTTCAAAAAAATCATCTATACTCATCCTCGCGTATCCTTTTGTTATAGGGTAGCAGGACATTCTTGTTTATTAGTTAAACTATGCGTTAAATCTATAAATGAAATTGAAAAATTTATAGATTTCATTTCTACATTAGATTCTACAACCTCTACTCACATTATATTTTCAGAGGTTCCTATAAATACTAGTGTAGAAAAATTCTTTTTAGATTATTAAATTTTGAACTTACTTATAATACTGCTATTTTCACTAAAAACTAACTTTAACCTCACTTACTTATGATACGTTTCACCGTATCACTTGCAAGTGAGGTCTTTACATTATTTAATTACAATCACTAAGGATGTTAGTTTCACCATCAACAATTTGGTGGTTACCCATAATAACCACCTCTTTTTATTTTTAATTATTCAATTAGATTATTATACCTTCAAAATGATCCATTTCATGTTGAATTATTTGTGCTGTAAAACCAGTAAACACTTGCTTTTGCTTCTTAAAATTTCTATCAAGGTACTCCACCTCTATCATTTCATATCTCTTTGTTTTTCTAAATCCAATTAAAGATAAACAACTCTCTTCTGTTTCATAAGGTTTTTCTCTCTTTAAAATAACTGGATTTATCATAGGTACAATAAGGTTGCCCACAGTAAATACCAATATACGCTTTTTTACTCCAATCATGTTTCCAGCTAGTCCAACACAATGCTCTAAGTTTGCTTTTAATGTATCTATTAAATCATCAATTACTGCTACATCATTTTTAGTTGCTTGTTCTGATTTTTGTCCTAAAAATAACACATCTTTTACAATTGGTTTTATCATAATTTATACCTCTTTATCAATTATATTTTTCTTTTAAACCTTTAAAATGCTTATCTAAATTCTTATAATAATATTTTCTTCTGTATCATTTATATAAGGTAAAATTGGGCTTAACCAAACTACTGTATGAATTTTATTATCTCTCATTATCTTTAAAACTTCAAATCATTCTTTTGCTGTAGAAACATTTGACTCAATAATCTTGCATAATTCTTCATCATAAGTTGTTAACGTCATCTCTACAACACACTTTGCTTTATTATTTATACTTTTTAGCTTATGTCCTTTTTAAAGCCTTAATAGATATATATTTATAATATCTAGAAAAAAACCATTCTATAGTTAAATAGAATGGTAGTCCAATTAATCATGAATTCAATATAGTCCACTACTTATAATTGTATCAATCATCAAAAATATAATTCTTATAATAAATCTATAAACTTCATTTACTTATTTAACTATATATCAAAACTTACACCTTACTTTAAAGTTTTCTCAACAACTTCTCCATATTCCATAAACAACTTTCCTTGCCTCTTAATTGCCTTAGCATTTAATAAAGCCAATTCCCTCTCCTCAGTAGTCATACTTTCCATTAGTTGCTTAACATCTGCTACTTTAGGCAAATTGGGATGATGAATTTCGCACCAAATCAAATACGCCTTACTATGAGGACCTAAGATTAAAGCCATTGGATCAATTACTTTAAGATCTTTGTATGATATTGCTTCAATTTGATGACCATTATTGTCAGTACTATAAGATTGGGTAATGAATTTATTAAGGAATGCTACAACACTATGGTCTTGACGTTCTATAATAGTTCCTCCATCCTGCCAAATACCATTTTCATTCCACCAAGTGCTTCCATCTGGATCTCCTTGATTTTGATGAATATTATGTACCCCAAGACCATTTGTAAATGGTTCTCCAAAGATATAAATCCTTTTGGTATTAATAAGTAATGGTTCTAAGTCAATTAATGCATCTTTACTAGTACCTTGCTTCCATTGTGGTTTCACATTTGGCTGAAATTCTTTACTTCGAATATAATCCAAAGCTCCTGATGAACTGTTTGATTCCAAAGGATACCATCCACTTGAAAAGGATAATAAACCCTTTAAATCAGCATTACCTAATTCTACTACCCTCCATTCAACACCATTAGGTAAACTCTTGCTATCTACGTCTATTGCACATTTGTATATTCCTAATGGCGTTTGTAACTCTACATTTGCATGATAGTATTGTCCATAGTTATTAATAGGATCCCTATAGTAGTTCTTTAATGTTCCAATTGCTACTCC
The DNA here is from genome assembly GCF_007115085.1 of Clostridium sp. HBUAS56017. NCBI lineage: Bacteria > Bacillati > Bacillota > Clostridia > Eubacteriales > Clostridiaceae > Clostridium > Clostridium sp. HBUAS56017. The sequence goes on from NZ_SULK01000009.1 coordinate 66,196, forward strand.
ATATCCATTACTAAGCCCCATTTTAATACCTCCTTAAACAGTTATTATAAAACTTCAATTTTTATATTTATATTTGGTTCTGAAGTATTTGAAATAATAAATCCTGAATCACTACCATCCCATTCTTTACTTGATGGAATAGTGCTATTTGAAAGTACTATTCCATTACCCTGACCAAATAAATCACCTTTATCTCCATTATTTACATTTCTTTCTAAATCTAAATTTCTATCAGATTGCAACAATGCACATTGATAGTGATATGCTAAATTGTCTTCTTGCCATTCATTAGAACCTTTTATATCACAATGGTAAATAGCAAGACCACTTGAAGGTAAGTAACTATCTAAATCAAATGATGCCCTATTTTCTACAATAAAATATTCATTTTCTTTAGAGGTATTATATTTATTGACAGTATTATAATCACCATGTTTAATAGTATAACTTCCCTTATTATTAAGATTTATTTCCTTATCACACCATCCAACTAAATCTCTTAAATATGCACAAATAGGTGAAGGAGTTCTACCCTTGTTTAAATGATTACCAGACCCCATTAAGCAATACACACCTATCCCTTCACTATCAATGTAATCCCCATCTCTATTTCCATAGTCATATAAATCAGGAAAACGGCAAAGTAAATGCCCTGTTTCATGACAAAAGGTTCCTATGCTAATATCACTAACATTTCTCCCTAAACTACTTAGCATATAGAAACCAGTTTTAATACCATTATAGTCTTTACTAAAATATGAATTATGGGGCCACAACTTGCCTTGATAAACTGTTTGTCCTGCATAAAGAAAGTTTATTGCATCTACTATACCTCTCCTTTTGGAATCATATATAGAAAGATCAATCTTTAAGTCATTTACAACAATATTCATAGCTTCTTCTACAAAAGGAAAAGGAGCATTCATATAATAGTCCCTGTTATGAGGTAATTTTATAGGTCCTATAACGTGATTACTATATTCTAATTTTTCATTTGACATGATATTAAAATATTTTTTTACTGAACAATAATTACCATTTTCATTATAGTTTTCACCATTTAGCATTTGCTCTACATCTTGAGAAGTAACAGTTGTTGAAACATCAGAAAACTCTACTAATATAGTTAATCCTAGAACTTTCCCTTCACTACTTCTATCACCTGTAAGTAGCCCTTTATTATCTCCCTTTGTTTTATTTACACCATCATCGGTGTTTTTTTTTAGATTAATATCTTCTATATTAGAATATCCGCTATTTTCATATTGTTGTTGGAATTTTTCCTTTATAACTTCTGGAACTTCTTTTAGATGAGGAGTTATTCCACTAGGAATTGGTCCATTTATCTTTTCACCAGTAGACACCAATTTCCCATTATCTAATTTGGCATAACAATATTTTTCTAAATTATTATCATAAATTGCAGTATAACCATCTAATGACTCACGTCTAGCATAGAATTCATCACCAAATACACGTAACTTTATATTTTCATTTCCTGATGGAAATGTTAGGATTTCACCAACTATTTTACTCATACATATGCGTTATACAAAACTTATAAAGCTTTATAATAAATCAAGTTTTCAAAAAACACCTTAGAAATTTGTTTATAAGTCTTGCTAACAAATTCCACCTCTTTTCTTTTTATTTTTCATATTGTTTTAAAAACTTATATAACCTTTTACTAATTGTTGATTAATTTCCTATATATTATGCTTCTATATTTGTGAATTCATACACTATTTATTGTCATTTATATAATTGAACTTCTTGTGTTAAAGTCATGTGCTAGTCTTATGGATTTATACTGCACTATTGGATATTTATGTTATAATAAATTTAATATTATAATTCAGAGTAATAGAAAGATACACAGACAAATAGTAATTTGTAAATTTCAATATTTGTTTAAGAAGGTGAAATTTTGGAGAGTGTTTCAGAATTGATTGAAAGATTATATTCTAAAGATAATAAAGCTGCATACCAAGCATTGCAGATATTAGAAATTGAAAGTAAAAAATCTAATGCTGTTTATAAGTTTTTTGATAGGTTTGCTGAAATGATTGAAAATAGCAATTCATATATAAGAGCCAGAGGCATTGTTTTAATATCTGTTAATGCTAAATGGGATACGGAAAACAAAATTGACGAAATTATAGATGATTATTTAAAACATATTTTAGATGAAAAGCCAATTACAGCAAGACAATGTATTAAGGCATTACCAAGCATTGCAAAATACAAATCAGATTTAGTTGAATGTATCCGAGAAGCTTTGTTGAAAGTAGATGTGACTGTATATGGTGATAGTATGCAAACATTGATATATAAAGATATTTCATCTTCACTAAAGAAAATCAAATGACAAATTCCAATTTGCAAAGTTGATTTAACATAATTTAAAATTTGGTTATGTGCTATATTTCATATTAAATAAATCAAAGACTTACCATTGTACGGTAAGTCTTTTTTTTGGGCCAAGTTCATTCAAATATCAAAACCTATTTGAACTTCATTATTTTTCTCTTCAAAAGCTCTAATATAATTAAAAACTTCTCTTACACCAAAAATAATATCATTCTTATCACAGGTTTCTTTAATAATTCTCATCAATTTTTCATGATTCTTACTTATCACTTCATAACTATCCCCATATTGTGTTATGTATTTTTCTTTTAAACCTTTAAAATGCTTATCTAAATTCTTATAATAATATTCCCTATTTCCATTTCTTAATGTTAACCCAATACCAAATACCATAATTCCTTTAACCTTAGCTTCTATACAATAATCTAAGATTCCTCTTATATTTTCTTCTGTATCATTTATATAAGGTAAAATAGGACTTAGCCAAACTACTGTAGGAATTTTATTATCCCTCATTATCTTTAAAACTTCAAATCGTTCTTTTGTTGTAGAAACATTTGGCTCAATAATCTTGCATAATTCTTCATCATAAGTTGTTAATGTCATCTGTACAACACACTTTGCTTTATTATTTATACTTTTTAGCAAGTCCAAATCTCTTAATATTCTATTTGATTTAGTTAGTATTGATAATCCAAATCCATACTTATCAATTATCTCTAAACATCTTCTCGTGTTTTGAAGCTTTTCTTCTAGATGAATGTATGGATCACTCATTGCACCTGTTACAATCATGCACTTTTTTCTTTTTTTCCTAAGTGTATCCTCTAATAGCTCTACTGCATTAAACTTAATCTCTATGTCTTCAAAAACATGATCTATTCCATAACAAAGACTTCTGGAGTCACAATATATACATCCATGAGTACATCCCCTATAAATATTCATTCCATTATTACTAGACAGTATACCCTTTACTATCACATCATGCATATAATCATAACTCCCTTCTAAGTACATTGTATCTATTAATAATTACTTCAATGAAATATAAATATCAATCTTAGCATTATTAAAATCTGAATTTAAATATTCTTCAAAATCTGCTTTATAGCTTCTATCTAAGTCCATTTGCCAAATTTCATTCCAAGCTTCTGTAACTGCTTTTTCCATATGTCCTTCAATAGAAAACTTAGCATATTTCCCTGCAGGAATTTTCTTTATTGTAAGTCCTTCATTTTCAGCCTTACGCACCTCATTTCCTACTGTAACTAAATATTTATCATCTTCATAATCTGAATAAAGTCCTATAGCATATTGATTTGCCTTATTTTTTATTGTTTCATTAATGCCACCTTGATATAACTTTTCCCAAAGGCCTCCAATAGTTTTTCCCATATTAGGATCATCATTACTTGTAATAGCACTAACCCCTACCACTATTTTTTCTTCTAAATTAACAATTTCACACTTCATATTTATAACCTCCATATATTTGATAAGGTTATTATACTGGTCTTAATATGACACCTATATGTCCTATTAAGAATAATTTAAAAATATTTTTCATTTCTTTTCTTATTCCTCTAGGCTATATAGTTTTATTTATCAGATTACCGGACTTGTCTTCATGAAGTTTGAAAATAATTCGATTCAAGAAAAAAACACCGACTACTTTATATTTTACATATAGAATCAGTGCTTCTTGGTTTTTAATCATTATTTTCTCAAAATCTTATCCATCGCTTTTCCCCTTGCTAACTCATCGATTAACTTATCCAAATAGCGAATTTCCTGCATAATTGGTTCTTCAATGTCTTCCACTCGGACGCCACAGACAACTCCTTTAATTAAATTTCGTAAAGGATTAAGCTTAGGAGCTTCCGCAAAGAAAGTCTCGAAATCTGTCTGTTTTTTCAATTGCGCTTCTAGCCCTTCCTGGCTATATCCTGTCAACCAGCGGATGATTTCATCAACTTCTGTTTTCCTACGCCCTTTTTTCTCTGCCTTCCTAACATAAAGGGGATAGACACTTGCTAAGCTCATTGTATATATATGATGTTTGGTCATGATACATCCTCACTTATATAATTTTCTCTATTATATCACAAAAAATAATAGGTTTATATTGAGGTTGCATTTATTTTTTATTATTCAAAATAAGCTTATTCTTTTAAAATAAACCTCATTTACTTACTCAATTTCTTGTATTGAAAACAAATTATAAAGCTATTTAAACTATTAATATTTCGTTGTCAGTTTTAAATTACTCCCACCTAAAAAACTTAATAGATACCCCAATACATATCACAGCAAGTGTACTTATAACCAAAATTGGTAGTATTGCATTATCTATGGTTAAATTAAGTGATGCTCTTTTTAAAAGCTTTATCCCCTGAGTTAATGGTAAGATATCAGCCACCTTTTGAATGGCTTTTGGCATAACCTCATATGGTAAAGTTGCTCCTGAGAATATGAGCATAGGAAAATATAGAATGCTAGCAATTACACCTGCTGTTTTAGTATCTTTTGCTATTCCTCCCACCATAAATCCAATGCTGAACATTGATACCATCACTAAGGCATATGCTCCTAAAAAGTTTGTCCATGAACCCCTAAATTGAAAATTAAAAAATACTTTTGCTGTTAAATAAACTAATATTAATGAAACAATGACATATAAAGCATAGATTACTCCTTGAACTACTAAAATCATTGATGGGCTAACTGGTGTTACTCTAAACCTTTTTAATATCTTTCTATGACGATACTCAGATAATACTAAGGGTAACCCCATGGTTCCACCTGCACATATGGCAATAGTTGATACAGCTGCAAAGGATTGTTCCAAGAATGTAAAATCTGCTCCAGAAAATGCGGGTTTATTACCATAAATAACTCCTAAAATAACAGTTAAAACCACCGGCATACAAATTGCAAATATAATCATATCAATTCCTCTTAGTGATAACTTTAATTCAGTTTTTAACATAGCTTTAAATACTTTCATCATCCAAATCCTCCTCATCTACAAACCATAAATAAGCATCCTCAAATTTTTCATATGGACTCAGTTCCACTGCTTCTTCAACTGTTCCACAAAAATCTATTACTCCATTTTTCAAAATACATATTTTATCGCACAGTACTTCAACCTCATCCATGAAATGAGATGTTAAAAAGATTGTGAGTCCTTGCTTCTTTAAGTTTAATAAGCACTTCCACACATCTCTTCTAGCTTTTACATCTAATCCTGTTGTAAGCTCATCTAAGAATACCACCTCAGGACTCGGAATTAAGGCTAAGATAATAAATAACCGTTGCTTTTCCCCTCCAGATAGCTCACTTACTAGTTTTCTAGCCTTATCTTGAAGTTTAAATTTCTCTAATAATTTGTTGTAATCCAATGGTTTTTTGTAAAGAACTTCAGTTATTTCACACAACTCTTTCACTGTAATCTTATCTTGATAATTTGATTCTTGAAACTGAATCCCAACTTTCTGAAATAACTGTTTTCTTTCTTTTTGAGGATTCATACCTAAGATAGATACCTTACCATCATCAAAATTCTTTGTACCTAAAATACATTCTATGGTAGTGCTCTTCCCAGCCCCATTGGCTCCAAGCAATCCAAATACCTCACCTTTCTTTACTGTTAAACTAACACCCTTCACCACTTGAACATCCTCATAGGACTTACAAAGATTATGAACTTTTATTACTTCCATGTGTTATTCCCTCCTTTTGATAAAAGAATAACACCAGCACTAAGTCTGGTGTTAAAGTGTAGAGTTTACATTAAATTGTTTTTTTATAAATTCCAATTGCTTCATTATACTATTTGCATTTTTTTCTGCATCACTTAAGGAGGTAAGAAGCTTATCACACGCTGTAACAATGTCCTCATCCTCTTTTGGTTTATTGATCACCTCTCTAATATCAATTTCATTACTTTCGGATATAGCATTAATCATTCTTAAAATTGCTGTAAGCGAATAGTTAGCACAACGTAATGTACGTATTATTTTCAATCTACTAATATCACTTTCAGTATAAACTCGATATCCATTCTGCTTTCTCTTAACAGTAAGTAAACCATTCATCTCCCAATTTCTTAATGTGTCCATTGTAACCCCAAGATAGTCTGCAGTTTGCTTTCTTGTAAAAAAAATATTATTATCTTTAGCATCTATCCCTAATAAAAGCTTCTTTGACAGTTCTATGGCTTCTTCTGCATTTTTTTGCTCTTGCTTTATCTGATTTATATAATCATTTGTATAGTTAATTGCTTCTTGAAGTTTCCCCTTGGCAGATAATTTAACAACATTGATTATCTTCTTTCTAAGTCCATTTTGTAGAACCTCTACCTTAAAGGCAGTTCTAGCAAGGATAAACTGCTCTATATGATAGTCAGTAAATACTCTATAACCATTTGGTAATCTATTCACTTTTGGTATTAATTCAAGCTTTTCGTACAAACGTACAGTGTTGGAATGTACACCAACTCTTTTAGCTACTTCTGCTGTTTTATATATCTTATCCATACTATTTTAACCTCCATGTTATTATCATAACACTTATAAAAAGTCTGGTGATATAGTGGAGAGTTATATTTGTTTCTTAATTAACCATCTTTAAACCAAACAACTTCTAGCGCCTTAGTACATTTCTTTAACTACTATAAAGGCTTTTGCAACAATACTGGCATTTTTGATTGTACTATAATCGGATGCTGGTACATAATGATAAGAAAATCCCTCATCACGATATGCTTCTGTTTGGTCATCAAAAGTATTAACTATCATAAAAATTTCCCCCTCAACAAATCAGAATTTGATTAACTTTGTACTATAGTCATAATCTCCTCCCCAAATTAAGATTCACTATACATAATCATCAAACATTGGTTCAATATACTCTTTAATAAGTTTTATTCTATCCTTAGCACTTGGCATAAAAAGAGAAGCAATTGAAACTACAATTCTTTTCTTTGCACTTACATAAATCACATTTCCTCCATCCCCCAAAGCTGCATATATATGTTCTTTATTATCAATAACCCACCACAGATAGCCATAGGGCAGCTTGTCCCATCGACTATGTTCCTTTGTACTCTCATCTACCCACTCTTTGGATATAATTTGTTTACCCTTCCACATTCCTTCATCCAAGTACAATTGACCTATTTTTGCCATTTCTATAGGCGTCAAGCTAAGACCCCATCCTGCTGTATTTACGCCTTGCGGATCAGCAACCCAACCTCTGACATTTTTCTCTTTATACCAGGCAAGTTGTTCCTCCTTATTACGAAAAATCACATTTCCCTCAACATCAATTTCCAATGGTGAAAATAAGTATTCTGTTGCAAAATCAAGCACGGATTGTCCTGTTGTTTTTACAAGAATACCAGACAAAATATCTGGTCCTATGAGAGGAGTGTATCTAAATTCTCCTATCTTTCCCTTTCCTCCTAATAAATCAAGGGCACTATTTACCCAATTATGGCTTGTAAAATATTCTGTGTATGGTTCTGACTTATATTTATACGGAACTGTCATAGTCACCATATCCTTAAGCGTAACATTCTGTATCGTTTTTTCTCCTCTTTTAACTACATAATCAGGGAAAAAGTCCAATACTTTCTGGTTTATACTTTTGATATAGCCTTTGTCTATAGCGATACCAATCAATATAGAAATAATACTTTTTGTTACTGAAAAAACATGAAGTTTGTTAGTAGCAGTATATCCATTAAAGTAATTTTCATAAACTGTTTTACCATTTTTCAGCACGACAATACCTGCAATATTCTTATAACTACTGTTTATTGTCTTTTCTAAACATATCTTTTGATTTTCATTCATATGATTGATTCCCTCCTTACCCAAAATTGAATCTTTATTTCTTCCATATGCTCACCTCTGAATTATTTGCAGCATATTAGAAACAATGGGCTCAATAGGAAGGTATATGTCCACCTCATGGATATGAGCCTCATTATCATACGGATTGTTGCGATACACTTCAAATGGATAGGAGTTTCTTGGAACATAGCCACTGTTAGTAATCCACTCCTGGTACATGTAATTCCAAGCATCACTGTACTGTTCCTGCTGAATATGAAAATGTCCTACCGCATACAAGCCGCCTTCTAGTTTCATCATTCCAAGGATTCCGTCTTCCTGAATCCGAATGTCCTCTGGCACTGTTAGACACAAACTAGTACGAAACTTATTTTCCTCTCCGAATTCAGGATTGTCATGATACATGGCAAGGACCCAGTTCTTACTATCCACAAAAAAGTGCTGCTTCTTTCCATAAGCAATTAATGTCTCCATCAAATTGGCATACTCCTTTGATAATGTCTCATAAGTGCCTATATGTCTCACATAGGCCACTTGCTTTTCCTCTAGGTTTACTATGGTAATCTGCCCTGTCACCGGAAACAATTGGTCTGCCCATTCTTTCTTTGCTGTGTTCTTATTGTACTCTGACAATAAAAAAGAATCTTTGCAATTCTTGCTATATTCCTTACGATATTCTCTTGGGCTTATACTATAGTAATTCTTAAATGCCCGTGAAAATACCGCTGAATCCGTATAGCCCAGTTCATAGGCAATGTCCGTCATATTTTTATCTGCCCGGTGTGCCAGCAAAAAAAGTGCATTCTCCATGCGAATCCGGTTCACATAATGGGCTAACGGCTCATGTAACATGCCATGAAAGATCCTACTGAAATGATATTTTGAAAACCCAGCGGCATTGGAAAGCTCCTCAATGGACAGAGACTGTCCTAAATGATGCTCGATGTAATCCTGCACTTTATGAATTCTTCGTGTGTACTCTTCCTTACACTTCCCTTCTGACATATGCTTCCCCCCTGCTCTTATTAATCCCAGTATAACAGAAATGTTATTTCTTTCCGAATCAATCTTAACAGACTAAACAGCATCTCTTATTTTAAATCTCAATAATTTTCTTTAATAAATGTAGCAGCCTTCCCTATGTCTACAACATTTGAACATTCAGCTTTTTTTAATGTAAATGGATCTGTAAAGGTAGTTTTATAAACTGTTTTTTTCAAAATTTGTCTATACTCATCTGTTGTAAGTTTATTGTTTATGCTTTTCAATATAGCTATAAAGCCTGCTGTAACAGGTGATGTTGATGAAACTGAGTAATATGGAATATCATCACCACTCCTAATATTGCTTTTCAATTTTTGGTACTTATCATATGTATCTATTCTCAAAGTATTATAGTCATACTGTAAAATACTAAAATCTGGTTCTCGCTGTCCTTTTTCCATATACTTAGGATCAACCATTTGTCCTGGCCAAATATTATTAGGATTATCATAATGAATAAAAGTCGTTACAATATTATTTTCTACAGCCTTATTTACAGCATCATCAAATCTTTTACGATTTTTATCTGATATAGGGCTTTGAGAATAGGTTAAAATATCAATGTGATTTTCTATTGCCCAATCTATTGCGTCTATCATAGCTGTAACTCTTTTATCTTCATCCATGCTAGCTGCAGTATTTAATGCATATACTTCACATTCTGGAGCAATTTCTTTTAAAGTGCTAGCCATCCAATAGCCATGTTCATTGGATTTGTTTAAGGCATAAGGACTATTTAAGAAATCAACACCGCCACTGTACAAATCTTTATGCAGTTCATATCCAAAACAATGATCTAAAATGCCTACTTTAATTCCTTTTCCTTTACCTATACTTTGAGCTTGTTTTACATTATGTATTGAAAAATAAGTATCCCTTGAATTTGCATTTTCAAAAGCAATGTTCCATGTCTTCTTGTTGACTTTTAATATTAAAAGCACATTGTACGTTATAGAAACTATCATAACAAATATACTTATAGCTATTAAAACTTTTTTTAATTTACTTTTCATATTTTATCCCTCCAATTTATTCCAATTGTAGTCTTAATTTCTTAAGAAAACCCGAATAAAATTATTAAGAAAGTTTTAAGACTTTCTGAGGTGCAAGATAATTTTAATAATTGAATTATTCATAATGTATCACAACTGTCTAATAACCAATATCAAGGACCTTTTCAACATATAAGGATATAAACTTTTTCATTAAATACTAGTTGGATTTTACAATTTTGACTCTTTATGTATTTAGGACTATAATACTCTAGAATTATACCTATAAATTGTAGGAAGGAGATAAATACACTATGTTATCACTTACAAACGTAACAAAATACTTTAATGGAACAGAGGTTCTTAATAATATAAATCTAAATGTTAAGGAAGGTGAGATTTTTGGCTTTTTAGGACCAAATGGTGCTGGAAAAAGTACTACAATGAAAATAATTTGTGGATTATTAAATCCAGATAAAGGCACTGTGCTTATAAACAATAAAGACATTGTTAAGGCAAGAACTTCTGCATTATCAGAACTTTCTGCATTAATAGAAAGTCCTAAAATGTACCCTTATTTATCAGCAGTAGAAAATTTAAAACAAATATGCCGCCTTGATAATATTCCGCTAAGTGACCTTGCAGACACAATTGATTTAGTTGGTCTTAAAGGTAAAGAAAATGAAAAAGTTAAAAATTATTCTCTTGGTATGAAACAACGATTAGGAATTGCACAAGTCATTATGGGAAATAAAAAGTTATGGATTTTAGACGAACCAACTAATGGTCTCGACGCTAATGGTGTCATAGAATTTAGAAATATGATTAAAAAATTAAGAAAGGAAAAAGGTGTAACTATATTTATATCTTCCCACAAGTTAGATGAGATGGAGAGAATATGTGATAAAGTTGCTTTTATTCATGCTGGTGAAATCAATTGAGTCTATTAACAAACATGATGAAAATTCTTCATTAAAAATTTTCACTAAGGATTTACCAAATTGCCTTGCTATTTTCCAAAAGTTAGATTATATCGAAAAAGCAGAAAAATTTGAAGCAGGAATTATATTAGAATACAAAGATGAATATTTCAATGATATCTTAAATGAACTAGTTAACAATAAAATAAATGTTACAAATATAAGTAAAGAAGAAAAAACTCTTGAAGAAAGATATTTAAATATAATTGGAGGTGTAAAAAATGATTAATATTATAAAAAATGAACTTAGTAAATTATATCACAGGAAAAAAATTCTTTCTATGTTCTTAATTATGGCTATCGTAACATTTGGATTTATATTTATCATCAATTTAGACTCCGGACAAAATCGGTACAATAAGGAACTAGATTTTATAAATAGATTAAAAACTCAAAGTTCTAACTTAACTGAGGGTGCTGAAAAAGATGATATTGATTCTAGGATAGAAACAATACAAAAAAGCTTAGATTACTATGATAATCTAAAAGATGATAACTTTAATTGGATACAATATCTCAAAGATGAAAATCATAATTTAGAACAATCAAGTAATACGGATACTAAAGATGCCAAAATCGCAATTAATAATTACTTAATAGATAATAATATTAAACCATTGTCAAACTTATCTATGGATAGTAATGAATTTTTTCTAGCATACCTTAGGGTTTTAGGAAAAGTTCTCATGTTTATAATTATTGCTTTAACTTTATCAGATTGTATTACAAGTGAATATACAAATAACACCATCCAACTTATCTTACTTCGTCCTATATCAAAATTTAAATTAATACTTGGAAAATTAATTGCTAATTGTATTGCTGTTATAGGTTGTATTATTTCTTTTGATTTAATAGCTTATATATCTTCAGGATTATTATGGGGATTTGGTACTCTTAAAGCACCTGAATTAATTTTTTCAAAATTCGCAAGCAGTACTACTTTAAATACAACATATAATCAATTTATTTCGCCTATTGATAATACTGCATCTTATATTTCAGCTGGAAATTTAATATTTAAAGCACTACTTCTTCAACTTTTATTTGCAATAAGCTGTATATGTTTCTGCACATTAATTTCTCTTTTATTTAAGAATACACTTACTGTAATTTCTATAAATATTTTATTTCCTATACTTACTTTACTAATTTCTGTTTCAAATAGTTTTAATGAAATAAAAAAAATCTTTTGTTATCTATTCTCATTTTTAGGGGACTCCGTCAGCATAGTCGATAGATCCATTGTAACTTCTACCGGCGCGTGTTTCCTAACATATAAATTTGCAATATTAGTTATTACTACTTGGATAATAGTTTTTATTATTTTAATGTATCTATCAAGAAATAAGTTAAAATCAAAATAAATACAATATAAATAACGAATTCAATAAGATTTCCAACTAAATATATAAAATTTTTTATCTATTAATTTTGCTTCTCCACGTATATGGTTCACCATTCATTATTCTAAAACATCTTTTAAATATTTGTGTTTATGAAATAAGAAACAAGCTCTTATAATCCAATTTTTAATATTATAAGAGCTTGTACAATATTGATAATAAAATATTGAACTAAAAACTGAATCCTCTTAATCTATTCAATTAATGTCTCTTCTGTGACTGCCAATCATTTTTACTATAAACATACTCAAATGACTTAAAAGTTTTGTTAAGTGATTTTGAATAAAATAGGCCTTCTTGCTCAAAAGTAAAACCACATTTTTCGATTAACCCCTTAGATGTTTTGTTACTTTGAAAACAACAAGCATACACATATTTTATATCCTTAGAAAATAGATAATCCAGAATCTGATAAATTACTTCTGTCATAATTCCTTGGTTCTGGTAGTTACGATTCAATGCACACCCCAATTCTTTTGTATCTTCTCTTCCATTCTCAGAATCGTTATCTACTGCTATATGGCCAATCACTTTTCTATTTTCTTTATTTTCTATTGCAAAAATGTTCTCATTTTGAATATTTCTATCAAGCACTTCTTTTGAAGTTATCAAGTTACAGTGCTGCTTCCACCCAGCCATTTCTCCAACACCATCTTGGCTACAATATTCATTTAAATCCTCTAAATCTTTCTTTTCAAAAGGGCGAAGAATTATTCTACAAGTTTCTAATCGCATATATGCCACTCTCTTTCAAATTTCAATTTATATTTATAAGCATCATAAGTAGAATTATAATCTGCCAACCAATAGTTGTTTTTAAAACACTGATAATTGAATTCCTTATCAGAATTACGTACCGATATAAGTTAGAAATTATATTTCTAGTTTATATCTTAAAATTATTTCTGTAGTTCCATCCTCAAATTTACTAGCACCATCTGGTTTAAACCCATGCCTTTTATAAATTTCCCTTGCAGTATAGTTTTTTTCTAATACCCAAAGAAATATTTTTCTTATATTTTGCTTTCTGGCATGTTCAATGCAATCTTTTATTAGAAGACTTCCAATTCCTTGTCCTTGAAAAAAAGTATCAACATAAAGCTCATAAATCTCAATACTACTTTCAGTATCTTTGTTACCTACTTTTCCCCATTTAATAAGTCCTTTTACAATTCCATCATCATATACATATAAGTCATCTAATTTGCATTCTTTATCACGAAAGTCTAATGCCAAATCTAAAACCTGCATTTCATTAAATGAAACAATATCGTTATTAAATATTTGTCTGTAAGCAGTTCTTTTTGCAAAAATCAATATTTCTGCTAACCTTGATGAATCTTTTATTTCTGCTCTTCTTATCATATTAATACCTCATCAAATTGGAATTTTTCATTATTATATAGAACCATAGTATTAAATCATTAGATTATACACTTCTTTAAAAAACGTGATATTTTCTTAAATGTATTTAATGATTTTCCTATACAACTCCTTTAGCCTCGGCTGGCTCCCACTACCCAAGGCATCTAAGCCAACACTTTTACGAATATCCCGGTCTTCAACTTCAAATAGTCTATGAAAATCATCCTCTACTTCTATATATACTGATTTATCATAATTCAAAAAATTCGAATTATATTTAAACTGATCGCCAGTAATGTCTATAATAATATGATTATCATACAACAACCATGCATGAGACTGGTGATTTTCAAACGAACCATCTCTATACGTACCACAGACACAATATGTTCTGATACCGTTTCTCAACAAAAATTCAGCTAACAAATCACTAGTATCATCACAGCATCCACTCGGGAATTTAGAAAATGAACGGTCCTTATTAAAATCCCCTTCATCCTTAGCCATGTCTATCGCATGTCGAAATTGGTTGACCAATCGCTTAATATCCTTCATTAAATCCTCCAATAAATTCTAATTTCGAAATTTCATTGTTTATAAATTTTCTTCATAATTTAATAATAATCAAATCGATAAATTACTATTTATCTTTCAATTAATATTTTAAATAACCTACAAATTTCAATTTGTACGCTACATATTATTATATAAATTTTACTCATTGCTCCACTTATAAAGTAATCGAATGACCTAAGATACTCTTTCACTCCATTCTTTGTCCATGGTGGTGTGGTACCTCCCCATACAATATTAATTTTATAATTGCACAGAGGATAAGCGATTCTTTGGATGCATACGTAAAAATAACTTCATGATTTCACCTTCTTTATAAATAGGAACTTGTGTATATACTTAATAACCAAATTATTTACATCCAATCTGGCAAACTATTTAAATCCATAATTCTACGAATATCTTCTTTTGATTGATTCTTAAATACTATCTGTGAAACAGCTATAATAAAATTTTTCAACTTTACAAAGGCTACATCGGTGTATATATCATCTTCATCTCTAATTCTATTAAAGATACTCATAATCCATTGTAAATACTTATATGGAATAATGATGTCAGAAATATCTTCCCATCCATTTACATACCCCTGATTAATGTAATACTGTGTCAATTTGTCATCGCAAGTACCTTTACATGCCCAATATATATCTACAATTTTCGTTTTTTCAAAATCTGCCGTAAATCCTTTATTTAATCCACTCTCCTCTACAAAAACAATAACTCCAGCATAATCTTCTAAGAGGTCTCTTTTCAGCAAATCTTTACCACAACATGCACACTTTAAAGGCATATATTTATTTAGCAAATTTGAAGGTGCTTTGTCATCCAATCTCTGATACGACTTAGGAAAAAAACGTTTTATTAAGTCTTTCCCTATTTCATTCATAAGAAGTAATCCCTCAATTTTTTCATTATCAAAAGTTTGAACTTCAAATTTTTCTTTTAGACTTTCAAGTTTTCTATTTAGTGGTGAGCTAACGACAGTGGAATAGAACCCAATAAAACCATTACAATTATTCGCTAGCACTCTGTCAGCTATATCTTCTTCATCATTAACAATTACAGAACCTCCTGAGTGAACTTTATGTTTACAACTAACTAGCCATCTTACCTTCGTATCGTTTAATAATCCTATCCTTTTTTCTTCTATAATTAGATCTCTTCCCCCATCTTGTCCCCTATCAGGATTAACTAAAATTTCAAAACCTAACATATTTAATACTTCTCGTGCAAATAACTCAAAAGTATCTTGATTCCCATTTGCATTATTAGCCTGTGGTATCTCTTTAAAATCCAACATTCCCATATACATTAATCTCCTAATTAATTTTCTTATAATTTAATCTTAAAACTCAATTTCCCATTTTCCAATCCAAACTTTCCACTAATTCAAAATAACATTATTTCCTGATAATATCTAACAAATTTCTTTTTAATATTTATCTTACTACCATTTTATCATCATTCTTTGCATTTTTGTAATTATATTATAAAGACTTTACTAATTTCCATAAAGTCCATCAATAACTTCCATATGCATAATTAACCCTTTTTCGTGTAATGGAACTAACCTCAATGTAACTTACATAAATTTCACATTGTATTAGTGCTAATGGAGAATAAAAAATGAAAGAGTATTTCTTAAAATATAAAAATTTGAATATTTGTGTTTATGAAATAAAAAACAAGCTCTTATAATTCAATTTTTAAGGTTATAAGAGCTTGTACAACATTGATAATGAAATATTGAATTCAAAACTAAATCTGCTTATCTATTTAAATAGTTTTCCATCTTTAAACCAAACAACCTCTGGTGCTTCATAATTTGGACTTCCAGTATTAAACCTTACAAATGCACCATACTTATATCCTAAATTATTAACCTCAGAAGCACTTTCTGTATAACATTTTAGCTTTTCATAATCATAGTTTCTATCAATCCTACTGGTAGATTTTTTAACTTCAATAGCCAAAATATTATTTTGTTTTTTCCCTCTTTTGTGAACTATTATATCAGGAAATACAGATAGCTCAAAATAACTTTCTCCTTGAATATTTACACTGCTATGATCTCTATTCCTATTGCTGTACATTTCTTTAATTTCTGATTCAAGAACATATATCTTCTTAGAGAAGACCTCTGAATCATCTATATTTTTGTTATATTCACAATCAACATCTAAAGAGTTTCCAATAACGTATTGTAAATGTTCAGCTAATTTATGAGTTATAGCTCTTTCACTAACATCATTTTTTAACAAATAAGAATCCCTCACCCTTAAGATTTGAATTGCAATATCTAATCTTCTCTTAATCTGATAAAATTTCATTAGTTCCTCCATGTATGCACTTTATTAAAATTACGTATCAACATAAATTTGAATTTATATTTGTAAGCTTCATAAATACAATTATAATCTGTCAGCCAATTCTTTTTTTGATTTAATCCAAATCAATTTATCCTTATAATGCAAAATTCTAATTTCCTGTACTTGTCTATTCTTTTCAAAATCATTTGTCCATTTGAACATATATTTTAGCATTTCAAAATTTGGTTTATAATTGCTTTTCTCTAAGCCCATTTTTTGTTTTATAAATCGAGTTATTATTCTAAATCTTCTTTTATATAGAGGCGTATCTAAAAAGATTATTTTATCCGCCAAGTCATAAGCCGATTGTTGACTTTTACGATATGTTCCTTCTATTATCCATGATTCATTTTCATCTATTTTTTCAATAATACTTTTTTGCTCCTCATCTGAGCGTTTGTATCTCTTTTCGTTTGGAAATCCCCAAGCAATGCAATCACCTTCAAAATGTGGAATGTTTAATTCTTTCGATAGTTCTTTCGCCAATGTTGTCTTTCCGCTTGCTACAATTCCAAAAATTAAAATCTTCATATTTTATCCTCTTATAAAAATCCTGCACTATAAATAATTAAGTAATCCTCATGGGTATTTTGCAAATGTTATATTTTTCATTTGTCAAAAATAAGTTTTATATATTATTCTTAATATTATCTTCTCATTATTACCCTAATTGAAATCACTGCAGCATGTCCAATTATATGGATAATTAGAAGTACACTTAGACGTCCTCTTCTTAGCTTCGCAGTTATAACTTAAATATCTTATCAAATGAAACCAAACACTTTATGTTATCCTGAGTATTTCTCTCTAAGCTCATATAATTTCTTTTCTGTTTCTTCATCTAATCTAAAATATAAAAATTTATAAATTATTCCATTCAACAGTTTTAGTAATGAAATGAAAATAGTAAGTATATATATTGCTATTATGCATTTAATCCCAAAATTTATATTTACAGTATAGTTTAAAATGCACTCTTTATATTTGTTAAAGGCTCCTTCATCAAACATATAAAAATAACAAGAAGTTACTAATAGCCACATATTAACACTCACCACAGCTATTTTTGAACCAATAAAAAATCTGTGCATTGTATCAGATTTATCTAATAACCTCTTCGAGACTTTCTGTCTTTTGTTAATGATTCCCTCAATAACTAAATAAATTACAGTATTAAATATACTTGCTAAAAAAGCTATCACTGAAGCAATAAATAACATTGCCGTAGCTAACTGAAATATATTAATCAAGAATCCAAACCTTCCCAAGCCACCAAAAAAAATTAGCATTAGATTTTTAAATTCTAAGCTAAAAATAATTCTAAAAACAAGCAAAATTACTGCTATTAACCCTAGTACTTCTGGTATTCTCAATTTATCCCAAAATCCCTTGAAAATTTCCTTTATAATATCTCCCATCTATATCACCTCCTAATTAAATTAATTTCACATAAATCTAGAGTGTTCACATAATAAAATTCTAATTTCTAATTATTAGCCTAATTACCCTATGCATAACTTGTACAATTACATGTATAATTGAAAGTTTTATTTATATTCACTAACTGTTGTTAGACCACTTATACTTTCATCCTTTATTAAAATTATTAATCAATACAAAAATTGGGTTTATTTTTTCAAGCATATAAAATTTGCATTAAATGATCCATTCTAAAAATAATATGTTATACTTCTAATTACTCTATTCAGTTCAAAATATATGCAATATGCATAAACAGAACATATTTGCTACTCTCAATAAAACCTTACACTAAACTTTAATTTATTGTTAATTATCTATTCAATCGTCATACCTCTAATTTTGTTGAATTCTTAACAATTTTTCTTTATCAAAGAGCATTAACCAAAGAATGTTTGCCAGAGCTTTATTTAATTTAATACAAACATTCCCGTATATCCAATTTTCTATGCTATATTCAATATCATTAAACCACCTCATTTTGAATTTATTGAACTAAAATTTAATTAACAATTTAACACCACCTTATCTCAATTATATATACAATATGTATAATTTTAATCATTATTGGCCTATTAATCTAATAATGATATTATTAACGAGATAATAGTTCCAAACACCCCTATTATTGACAAAAACTGAACTATGGGATTTTGATATAATTCATTAACCCTATACCTCCATTGATTAGTTTCTGTTCTTAATGTATTACTGACCAATTTATTAAAAACAGATTTAAAAAAGTTAACTTTACACATAGTAGAGTTATGCAATTTAACAAACTCTTTAGCCTTGTACGCACTAACTTCCTCATCGCCTTTTAAGAAATTTCTTTGTCTCCCACCGTTTAACTCCATCAAGCTCAGCATTTTAGGATCCTTTGCGTATTTTGAGCCATAGCGATTCTGAATAAGTTTTGAAATATTATACCTAAATTTTTCACTTATATGGAATGGAGTATCTCCAGTTAAAACTCTGTATCTATGCTCAAGGGTCTCAAATCCAAAATTAATATTTATCACATTCCAATGAATCCATATTGAATTGTTATCTCTAGTTTCTGCGAACTTAAAAAAACGCTTTAACATAATTTTTTCTATTTCGTCGTAATTATCTAATATGTCTTCCCTAGAAATTTTTAATTCTTCAGCAATTAAATGCATTGAAAAACTGTACATCTGGTCGCTATTCATATGCATAACTGCTATTGATGTAATTCGTGGAGAATATCCTTCATTATCATCACTCAGGTTTTGACAAGAGTAGTGAATGAAATATATTTTTTCAGAATTTTTATTAAGTTCTTTAATAATTGTATTATCCATATATCATGTTCCTCCAAATTTTCACTTCAATACATACCATACTTCTAATGTATGTTCTTCTATATACTCTTTAATTCAAATTTACTTTTTGAACTTCCCATTTTAGACATAACCAAAAGTTAATCTAAATATCGCAGTTTTTATTATTAATCATTCTAAATACATCAACAAATTTCCTCATAATACATATCCTACTACCATTTTATCACCTTTATTTGCACTTTTGTAATCATTTTGTAAAATATCTGTTGTTTCCCATAAAATTTATTAATCCTCCTGTCAAACCCTTAGCCATATACTCCTCCATAAAAAATGCTAGCCCAAATGATAGACTTGCTACTAAAGCAGTTCCATCATTTAAACTAGCAACGATCATAAGCTATGTACATTCTTACCTACATCTAAACTTACTAATATCTCTTTACTTCTGTTCATTTTATAATTTCATGTCATTTAATATATCCCTAAGCTTCTTTAACTCATCCTTACTAAATGTAACACCCTTACCCATCTTCTTATGCTCTGAATCCCAATCTCTAATATCATACTTAGCTTCTTTATCATTCCAGCTTATTAGATTTAATTCTTTAGACCACCCTTTAGCTGATTCTGATATTTTTCCTAATTCTTCTTCTATTTCAAATTTAATTTCTGCCATATTCCTTTTCACCTAACTTTCTGCAATATTAAACTATTTGCCAATCTGTAGCAAGTATATCTTCATGTGAAGGACACCATCTTTGTGAGCCATGCCCATCAAAATATATTATTTCCTTATTTTGTTCATCATATGATATATCCCAAGAAGGTAACCACGCCTTTCTTGATATAGTTCTTTTATTATCTATTAATTCTTTAAATGCCTCATCAAATCTCAAACTCTCCATATCCCTCCTATCATTTTATATTCCTAGCCAAAAAATTTAAACTTATCAGCAATAAGAACAAAAACAGACACCCCTAAAGAGATCAAAATCATTACTATAAGCTCCTTATCCCTTTTAACTTCTACATTTGGGACATATCTTTTTATATACCTAATCATAATATGAGGTGCATGCAAGATTTTATATTCCTTATGACAAGTAGTAACCGTTAAACTGCAATATCGTTCATATGGATCAGCTACCCTTGATAAAGAAATTGGGGTATTATATCTGATTTCTTTTATTTTATTCCAAGGAATAACTCCACTTTCTGTATAGACTCCTTTTTCATTTATAACTGCTACAATCTTTCCTAAAAATTTTCTATTAAGATAACTAGCCAAAAGCAGCACTAGCACATACATGACTACTAAAGGCACTAATTCATCATAGCTTTTCATAATTAATCCGTACTTTAATAAGCTACCTATTTGAAATATTATTGTTATCCATACTGTGATTCCTAACATCAAATATAGAATTTTAGTACTCCACATTATTCTAAACTTTATACCATCAACTTTCTTTAAGTCTAGAATATTATTATCATTTGTCATCAATTTAAATCCTCTCTATATCTAATTACCATGTGTCAATATTTTCTTCTTATGTAAGTATCATGTCATTTAGTATATTATACTATAGAAAATATAGAAGTTTATCATAAATACCATCACTCTTAAAATAATATTTTTTTCATCAATCCAACATAAACCATAACTTCTACAAAGATATAAAGCATGCTGTAAATAATGGGAATTACAAGTATACTTAATGAAAAGTTTGCCATATTCATACAAGAGTTAGTTAGATTGTTTATAGGAGGAACAAGCCATGTAATTATTTTTGTAATTGGATATTCATTTGCCATTGGAATCTTTACAACAGACATGATTACACTTAAGAATAATACCAATATTGCCCTATTTCGATTTCCAAGAACCTTCCCTTGGAAAATCATTCCTAACAGTGTTCCCATTAATGCAGATAAGACGAGAATAAGAAAACCTAATACAATATCATTTATATTAATCTCATCATTTGAAAAAACGCCATTATTTATACAGCTAATAATTAATGGCCAAAGTACTCCAACTAATGATATGATACTTTCTATAATAGACATGAATATTATTTTTGAAATCCAATATAAGTTTCTGTTATTTGTCTTAAGAAATACAATTTGTTCTGTTCTCCAGTCTTGTAATTCGCAATAACTAAATCCCATCCAAGTCATTATACAAAATACTACACTGGCGCAAACTATAATACTAGGCACAAACTTTTCTGAGCCTGTACTATAATAAATTAACTGAAATAACAAATAAAATATTACTGGTATCATAAACTTATTGTATTTCATATATATTTTATGGTTATACTTTAATAAAGCTATCATAATGTTCCTCCATTTATTACTTGAAATATTTTAATGTAAACCCATAGTTTAAAGCACTTAAAAGAACTTTATTGCTACTTCTTTCTCTTACTTTTAATTTCACTACTCCTTCTTCCTCATTGCACTCTAAAATATCTCCAGATTCTGATATTAATTTATTTATACTACTTTTTTCTTTCTTCTCAAAAATTAATATATTATATCTAACTCTTTCTATTTTAGGTTTTTCTGATTCAATTATCTTTTTATTTTCAATTTTGAGAACTCTGCTAGATAATTCATCTACTAAAAATGGCTCATGGCATGACATAATGACAGTTACGCCTTCAGATATTAGATCTTTAATTATCCTAATAAAGTTCTCTTGAGAGTTAATATCTTGTCCAGACAAAGGTTCATCTAATAGTAATACGTCTGAATTAGAAATTAACGCTTGAATCACTGCTACTTTTTGAAGTGATCCCTTAGATAAGTTCTTCATTGGAACATCTTTCATACTCTCTAAATAAAACTTTTCATAAAGCTCTTTAACCTTTGACTCAAACTCTTCTTTTCTTATATTATCTAAGTCACCTATACATTTTAAATATTCTTCTATTGTTAAATTAAGTTTTGAATAATTCTCTGGTATATAATTAAACTTTACATTTCTATCAATTATTATCTTTCCACTACTTAAACTTGTAAGTCCAGAAATTATTCTAAGAAAAGTGCTTTTTCCCATCCCATTATTTCCAAGAATAGCTACACTTTCCCCTTTTTTAAACCCAACATTTACTTTATCAAAGATTATATTTTTTCCAAACCTTTTGGTTAAATTCTCTACCTTAATTATGTAATCTTCCATACTCATAGCTCCAATCTAAATGTTCTGAAATTCCTATCTACCTATATTTTACAGCAAATATAGTATTCTGACTATATTTGCCTTATGTCTACCATTCAAAATAGCTCTAACCTTATTTGCTTCCTTAGCCATTTAAATAAAGCTTATCAACTTCTGGATTTCATTTAATAAGACAGGGAAATCAGTATATCCATCACGAGCAATAAAATGTTTTCCTGATGAAAGAATCATAAGATTTGCATCTAATTCTTTAGCTAATTTTTGTGTTGCTTTGGTTGGAACAATATCATCATCTTTTGCCGTAATAACAATTCTTGATTGAATTAAACTTTTTATTATTGTAATATCAAGTGGTCCACCTACAAATTCTTGTAATCCTTCTGTTTGCTCATCCATAGGATTTTCATTTATAAAACCTGAAACAAGTATCGCCCCTTTGATTTTTATATTTCTTTCAAGTATATATCGAAGTGCCATAATACATCCGAGGCTATGCCCGATAAATATGGTATTTTCATCAATGTCCAAAACATTTTTACGAAGATGCTCAAGCCATGGTTCAAGATGTGGATTGCTGGAATCAGGCATGTTAGGAATATAAATTTTGACAGGACTATTTTTAAACTGTTCCTTTAACCATGGAAACCACTCTGCTTGGTTTGAAGATGTATAACCATGGATAACATATATATTTGTATCTTTCATTTTCTTATTTCTCCTAATTATATAAATAATTTTCACTTCATAATGATTTAATTAACTAAAATTAATGAACCAACTTACTTAAATTTCAGTTGATTCATTTCATCTTTTCACTATATTATTTAGATTATGCTATCAGTTTATTATGCATTCAATTATTTACTGTAGTCCACACATCCAATAAACTTCAGTTCATTATCTCCATTTTTATAATTATCTCCATTATGCTGATATTCAAAGTCATATAACAATACTATAGAATTATACATTCCTCCACTATATTTTTCATTTAATCTAGGTATTATCTCATAATCATTAGAAAAGCCTTCTAATAAAACCTGCAAATCATTTGACTTTTCCTCCATATAATCTATTTCTGAAAAGTCTATATCATAATAATCTATCTTAAATTGCTTTTTAAACTTTGATGGTATTGAGTCCCCATCATCGGTATATTTAATCTCCATAAATTTTCTGAAAGTTTCTTCATCATTAAAAATCCCTAGCCATAATGATACCTTACCTTCTTTTTGCATACTCATCTCTCCTTTAACTTATTTCCGTTGTAATCCCTTAGGCAAAGATTCTACACCTCCATCCAGTCTATAATTTGCCCAATTATTCAGCCTTCTTATAAACGTATCATAGTCTGCTGAACTATCAATTATCTTTAACAATTCATTATGAGCAGTTGTTGAACCTCTACCCCCATGTATTCCTTTAGGATTCACGAATTTAACATCTGTTGTTAAACTTCTTAAATCTTTAATTTGCTCTGCTGTTACATACCAATTCTTAAACTGAGGAGTCCTAGAAACTAAATGCCATTCATGTAATCCACCTGGTTGTCTTAATCTGTCCTCTATCGTTTCTCTCAGCTTAGGGTCTTTCCATATCTCATCTAATTCTTCAGAAGTTAATGAATTAAAGAACTTATTAAATTCACCATTTCTTACAGATGGTATATCTTTAGTTGTTAATCTGTAAAGGTTACTTGCCCCCTTTTCATCAACAAACCCAAGAATCCTGTCCTTATCTCCCTTATATTTTACAACAACTTGTGCCAAGTTTTCTATAGTTTCCTTATCTCCACTATCTAAAATAGCTCTAACCCTCTTAGACTCCTCAGCAGTTAGCCCAAGATTATCAACCTCAGTCACTATCTTTCTCAAGTTCTCGTTACTTCTATAAATCCTCTCAAATTCTCCAGCTCCAAGGCTGCTTAGCCTTATTGCTCTATCCTTAGTTCCTTCTTGTAGATTCTTCATAAAAGCTTTATAAGCCTCTGGAGTTTCTATCCTTAGGTTGTCTAAAAAGCCTCCACTTTCAACTCCCTTAACTCTAGCAGAAACTGTACCTCCATATCTTGATACTCCCATAGCACTAATTCTAGTTCCCTGATAAGCAAGTAGCCCTACCCATGGTGGTAAGCCAGCTTTTTCTGCTGCTTCCATAGAAATATAGCCTGTCCCCATGGCACCTACATTTCTTATAAGTTCCTTCCCTGAAACCTTAACTAATTCCTTTGCACCATACTTACTTCCTACCTTAATTAGCACTGCTCCATCTCCAGCTAAAGGTATTGCCGACAATGCACTTAAAGCTCTCTCTGCATCTGATAACTTTCTTTGGGTTATTAAATCCATTCCTATAACAGCTTCAACTAATCCCTTAGCATCTCCTACTATTGGAATTACATCAAGACCAAGGGATACCCACTTTTTCCATGCCTTTTCATAAGTTACATCTGCACCTTCTATAGTTTGTTTTAGATACTTACCATACTCATCGATATATTCTTCATTATTATTTTTAGCATTTTCCTTGTATTCTTCATATTGCTTTTTCATAACATCTGATACGCCTTCGTATGTTAACAAATCTTGAAAAGTTAACCCTGCCTTTTCTCTTGTGTATTCATAGCCTTCTTCTGTTACGCCAGACTCTTCTATTCCTAAGTTATTTTTTACAGATATATCTTCTATCCTTATAAGCCCCAAGTCTTCTAAGGCATCTTCCTGCTCTGAAAAAAAATCACTATCAACACTGCTATCATAGTATCCACACAGCCCTTTAAAAACTGTATACCTTTGAGACCAATTAAAAAGTTCATTAATCTCATTATCAAGAGGAGAATAATCTATGTATCCAAGTCCACCATCACTATTAATTAATTCTACTGCTTCTTTTGCTACTCTATTTGCCTCATATAAATTTCTACCACAATTATTTAAAGCGTACTCAGCATTAGAGCATCTTGAATTGACTTGCTCATCTATTGAAAAATCCCTCACCTTGCATCATCCCCTAATGCCTTTAAGTAAAAATAACTTTTCATTTTATAAAACATCTTATCACCAACTTTTCAATAAAAATAAAAAAAGTTAGCACTAAAAAGTGCTAACCCATGTTTCTACGTAAAATGTTTTTATTGTCTGCAAGTAAGGTTTCATAGTGAATCAACATCCCACATATTTCTCACTATTTCCTAACAAATTATACCATGTTACCATTTCTAATTGCAAGAATTATTTATTTATTATTGAATCATTATACTAATAATTTTTTTATCAGTTTCTTTCATTCCTTCTTTTGCAAGTTTCCCAACACTTGATATTGTAGCTTCAACATCCTTTTTAACAATACCATCACCATCTCTAAATTGTTGCCCTTGCTTGTACATATGATATCCTAAAATTCCAGCATCCACACCTGCAGCAATTTTAGCTGCACAAGAAGCTTTAGCACCATCACAAACTATCCCTGAAACAATAGATAATGCATTAACAATTGTATGTGCAATTTCTTTATATCCACCGCCATAAAGATATGCAATACCTGCACCACTTCCAGCCCCAGCTGAAATAGCTCCACAATATGCTGATAGTCTTCCTATCCCTGTTTTTTGATGTATTGTAATTAAATCTGAAAGAACTACAGCTCTATAAAGTTTCTCTTTTGAAACATTTAACTCATTAGCATATTCTATAACAGGAAGTGAAGCTGTCATTCCTTGATTTCCACTACCTGAAATTATAACTACAGGAAGCTCACATCCATTCATTCTAGCATCTGATCCAGCTGCTGCTTTAGCCTTTGCTCTTACCTTTACATCTGATCCATATGTAGAAAATAGAACTTTTCCAATATTTGCACCATAGCTATTTTTCAAACCTTCTTCTGCAATTCTTGAATTATACTCAATTTGCCTTCCGATAATATTTTCTATGTCCTTAATATCAACAGAATTTGCAAAATCAATAATATCTTCTACATTTAATAATGTTTTATCACTAAGTCCTTCTTCTTTAGATGCATTTGCATCTTTTTCATAAATGACTTTTCCATCCTTTTCAATTAAAACAATATTCGTATGATAATTTACTATTCTTACCTTTACATATGAATCTTTATAAAATGCATTAATTTGTATGTAAAATATAAATGAAGTCTCTTTAAATTCAACTTCTATAGAATTATTTGATAAATATTCTTTAATAAGTTGTTTATCTTCTTCTTTTACACTTGAAATAACCTGCAATTTCATTTCAGCTTCGCCAGCTATAATCCCAGCAGCTACCGAAGCTTCTATTCCTTTTAGACCTCCTGTATTAGGAACTATAACACTTTTTACATTTTTTATTATGTTACCACTAGCTTCAACTACAACTTTTTCAGGTATAGCCCCTAATGCTTCTCTAGCCTTTGCAGCTGCATAAGCAATAGAAATTGGTTCAGTACATCCCATTGCTGGAACTAATTCTTCATTTAGAATTTGCAAATAATTTTTATATTTTATATCATCCTTCTTCATTTTTACCTCAATCTTAATTAATTTAAAATTTTATAAACTTATACTAATGTGTTACTTGAAAAATAATAACATGAATAAATAAAAGATTAAAGACAAACTTAATTATATATTAAGATGTTCATCTATAGCTTTTGCTAAGATTTCTGGGTTATCAATTAATTTAAGTCCACCCAAAGCCATGCACTTAGCTACATAGATCATACTTTTAAAGCCAATTGTTGAACCAGTTTGTGCTGTAAAGGCCCAATGATGTAAAGGAGTTCCTTTGCATGCTGTAGCTGCATTTAATGTAACAGTAGGAACCTTGTGACTTACATTAGATACATCAGTTGAAATATATATATCTTTTGCTCTTCTTTCATATTTCTGTAGTCCATCAAAATATTTACCTTCATTATCTAAATTTGCAGCTTCACTAATTGATTTTGCAAATTGAATTTCTTCTTCTGTATATTTAGGTACAGGAACTTCTGTCATAGCTTCATAAAATGTATCTAATAATGTGAAATTCAATTTTGTTTCCTTACAATTAGATACTAATTCACTTTCATACCTTGTATCTGTCATAAGGGCTGCCCCTTGTGCTATACGCTCTATACGCTGAGATGCATCATCAACATGTTTACGACTATTACCTCGAATATAATATGATGTTTGTGCAAAGTCAGGAACTATATTTGGTTTTACACCAGCATCTAAGTAAGTGTAATGAATACGGACATCATCTGTTACATGTTCTCTTAAATAATTTACTCCTACATTCATTAATTCTGCTGCGTCAAGTGCACTTCTACCTAAATGTGGGCTTCCAGATGCATGAGACGTTACTCCAAAGAACCTAAACTTTTTACAATCCATAGCTTGATAAATATCTTCTCCAACTCTATTTACATCTGATGGATGCCATGTAATTGCTGCATCTAAATCATCAAAACAGCCTTGTTCTGTCATTATGATTTTCCCATACATAATCTCTTCTGCAGGACAACCAAATAGCTTTATAGTTCCACTTTTACCACTTAACTCAAGCTCTTTTTTAAGAGCAACAGCAGCTGCCGCTGCACCAACCCCTAGCACACTATGTCCACAACCATGGCCACAGCCTTCAATTTCAGAGCGCCTATCTACTGGCTTCTGTCCTAAACCTGGTAATGCATCATATTCTGCTAGAAAGCCTAACACAGGCTTACCAGCTCCCCATGTAGCAACAAAAGCTGTTTCTAAACCTGCAACTTTCCACTCAATTGAAAATCCTTGATCCTCCATAAAATTTGCTAAACATCTACTTGATTTCTTTTCTTCTAATGATAATTCAGGATTTTCAAATATAAATTCTGCTATTTTCCATACATCAGAACTATTTTCATCAAACCATTTATTAATTTCATTCATAATTTATTCTCCTTATATTAGTTTCATCAAATAATAGTTAATCTTACTAATTCTCTAATTAATATCAACTTCTACCTCATTATCAAATTTTCTATTTTTTACTCTTAATTCTTTATAGATTATAAAACAAGTAAAAATAATAGCTGAATATCCTGCTAAAGGATATAAAATATTCACCAATTTATCAAAAGGGAGTATACCTCCAAAAATCATACCTATAGCAGTTAATATTATTGCAATAGTATTGAATTTTTTAGTTTTATCAACTGCAAACTTTCTAACAGTCACTAAAAGGAATGAAGCTACTGCTGAGTAAATACTTAATACTATTAATACTGAAAAAATTAATCCTAATACAGGTGATATATGATTAGCAATTGCTAATGTTGGAACTTGTTGACCTACAATTAATTTATAATAAACAAGTTCTGCTATCACAAGTGATATAATTGCTACTGTAAAAGCAATAGTTCCTATAAGTCCTGCAGTTCTCGCTTCCCTTACACTTTTTGCAGATGCCCCACAATCAACTTGAAATGGTATACTAACCATAAGTGCAAGAAAAGCATACAATATTCCTGACCATGCCCAATTTGAAGATGCAGTTTGAAAGCCTAATGTTGGTATAAGATTACTAGCTTCTGATAAAAGGTTTGGTTGATTAATAAGGGTAGCAATTCCTGAAACTCCTACTATTGCTACAAATATAATCTTGATTGGTCCTATAACTCCTATTATTTCAATAAGCTTTTCTACTCCTAGAACTACTGTTCCTAATGAAAGAAGTGCTATAACTCCAGTACCTACATATGTTGGTATTCCATAATATTGGTTAATTGTTGCACCAGCTCCAGCAAGCATAACTACAAATATAGCATATACTAATACAACAGTATACCATATGTAAACTTGTCCTATAACTTTACCGCAATAATACTCAAAAACATCATATGGATTACCAAATTTCTTTTTTTGACCTATTCCATATAAAATGTATGTTAAGCCACTCATTAATGCTAAAAAAATTACTGCTGCTATAATTCCATTCGCCCCACTTGTGGTGAAAAATTGTAAAACTTCTTGCCCCGTTGCAAATCCTGCCCCAATCCAATATGCACATAATGCTCCTGCAAGGATTATTATCTTTTTTAAACTAATTAATTCTTTTTTCATATATATTGCCCCCTGGTTTTCCTTAGTTTATTCTAATTCATTTGTTCTTTTTAATGCTTGTTTTACACTAGACATAACAATTCCATGAAAACCTGATTCACTTAATACATGTAATCCATCAATTGTAATTCCAGCTGGAGAAGTCATAGTGTCTGTAATTTGATAAGGATGTTTTCCTGTTTTTTCAATAGTGAGTGCAGATGCCATTATATTCTCTAAAGTAATAGCTATGGAATCTTTACGTGAAAATCCAGATTGAACACCTGCATCCACTAAAGCTGCAATAAAATACATTACATAAGCAGGTCCAGCACAACTAAAAGCAGTAAATGAATTGAAAAGACTTTCATCAATAAACATTGTTTGCCCTAATGAAGTTAAAATTTCTTGAATAATTTCTTTGTCACTAAGACTAACTTTTTCATTTATACTTGCAGCACTAAATCCATGTTGTACATCTATCATAGTATTTGGCATAACACGAACAAGCTTATGTTTTTCTCCAAATATGGCTTCTAATTTTTCTATTTTAATACCAGCACAAATAGAAATAATAATAGTATTTTCATTTAAATCATTTCTAATATCTTGTGCAACTTTTTCAATATCTTGTGGACGTACTGCAACTAAAACAATATCTGAACTTTTTACAGCACTTGAAATATCTTCTGCTTCAACAATTCCATATGTAGTATTTAAATATTTTTTTCTTTCACTTAATATATCAAAAACAATAATATTTTCAGGTTGAAAAACTTCATTAGAAATAATTCCACGTATAATCCCCTCTGCCATATTACCGCCACCAATAAAGGCAATTTTACTATTCAACATATATAGTTCCCCCTCGTTTTTCTCTTATTTTTCTTCTAACACCTCTAAGTATTCTCTGCCAAACAGTGCCACATATCCCTCTAGCACTTTATTAATAATTACTTTTCCTTCTTCACCAAGTTCGCTAATTAATGTTTCACTTATTGAATTTAATAAATGAGCTGTATGAAAGTTAAAGTCTCTAGTACAACTAGTTCCTAACTCTGCTCTTTTTTGTGATAGTTTTACCATATCCTCATCACTCATTGCATGTCCAAAATGAAACTCACAGCGATCAGCTCCAAAACTTAGATTGCTAGATACTGTCATATGAAAGTTTTCATTAAATCCATTAAAAACAGCTGAATCTATGTTGACACAATAATACTTTCCATACTGTAAAAGATTATGTTTTTTCCATGACTCACACCATTCACATCTTGTAGCTTTACTAACAAATTCTGGTTCTGTTTCGATAATTCCAAACTCCATTTGTCCTTCTTTGGGAACCCATTCTCCATAAGCCTGGCTATTTATAAAATCTAAAGAATCACCATTTCTGATTGCCCTTTCTGCCATTCTTTTTCCACGTTCATGTCCATATTTTTCGATTGCATTAAAAATTATTTTTTCTCCTCTTTCAGCAAAACTCTCTATTGTGAACTTTGCAAAAAGTGCAAATAATGTTGCATGATGCTCTATTTCACACTGAACTAATTTTTTGTTTTCCATTTAACTACCTCACTCCATCCTTATTTCTTACAAAACTTATATATTTGGTAGTATTATATAGTATGTTGTCAAATTTATCAATACATATTATAACTTTCTTCACAAAAGATTCTTAAATGGTATAATTATGTATATGATTTTGTTAGGAGTGATTTTTTTGAAAAGGGCAGTAATTTTATTTCCAAATTTCCATAACATTAATATTATTAAGAGTATAAGAGAAAAGTATGACCCACTTGCAAACTGCATTGACCCACATATAACTATTGTTTTTCCATTTGATAGTGATATATCAACAAATGATTTGAAATCCCATTTTAATAAAGTGTTAAAAGGAATAAAAAAATTCAATGTTCAACTAAAGGATTTTACAGGGGACTTTAGAGATGGATATTTGTTTCTTAATGTAAAGAAGGGAAATGACAATATAATTGAATTGCATGATAAATTATACAGTGAAATATTAGAGAGTTTTTTATTTAGGAAAGTAACATATTGCCCTCACTTAACTGTCGGTAGATTACCTGAGCAAATTGAGTTTGATAAAGCCCTTGATGAATTAAGCTATTATGACGAAAGTTTTGAAATCCTAATTGATAAAATATATATTGAAAATATTGATATTATTGAACGTTCTACAATTGAATTCTCATTTGATTTAGAATAAATTTTCCATATAGGGGAAGTCATTTGTGGCTTCCCCAAAAATGATATAACTAATATTTCCACCCTAAGAGCTCTAAACCTGCATTTTTTCAGCATATTCTTAAGAATACGAGAATATTAGAATATTACCATATAAGAATATTGCAAAAAAATCACAAGCTTATATAAAAACAGACCACTGATAAAACCAGTGATCTGCCACAATACTTACATCGCTTCCAATTTTATATCCTTAGAAACATTAACAAGATCATATAAATCTATAATACTATCATAATTTAAATCAAACTTACTTGGATTAGCTTTATCAAAACGCTTATTATACTCATTAGCTTCTATAGCTAAATCCACTAAATCCACTTTTCCGTTACCATCTACATCATTACTTACAACTACATACTTAATATTATACCTTTTAGCATAAAACTCAGAATCTGAGTATTGGCTGCCATAAATCGTAAAATCTGGAGGACATCCATAGAATACACCACCTCCAAATAATGAAGTATCAACATAAGGCAAAGCTATATTTTTTAGACTACTACAGTTAAAAAATGCACGATCATAGATTGAAATCACGCTCTTAGGAATACTTATACTTGTTAATTTTGTGCAACCTTCAAATTCTCTTTCTCCAATGCCTCCTACACCTTCTGAAAGCACTACACTAGTTAAATTTGTACAATCTTCAAATACAGAAGATGCAATAACTTTAACACTTCCAGGTACAGTTACACTTGTAAAACTGCTACATCCTGCAAAAGCTCCAATTCCTAGTTCTTCTACCCCTTCAGGGATACTTACATTTGCTAAACTACTACAGTTAAAAAATGCACTTCCTCCAATATAAGTTAAGCCCTGTGGTAAAGATATATTAGTTAAACTAGTATTTTCGTAAAAGGCATAATCACCTATACTTTTTAATGTACTTGGCAGTGATATATTGTTTAAGCTACTACATTTATAAAAGGCAAGAGCTCCTATTTTAGTAACACTGCTTGGAATATTAACATTTTTAAGGCTAGTACAACCATAAAATGCATCATCAGAAATATTGGTTAATTTATTTGATAGCCTAACATCAGTTAATTTTCCGCACTCTATAAATGCTAACTCGCCGAGGCTTGTAACACTATCAGGTATATATACACTCTTAAGCTCTTGATTCTGTCCAAAAGCATCCACTCCAATACTTGTTACACTATCTGGAATAGTTATACTTGTTAAATTAGTACATATTAAAGCAGACTTTTCAATCCTTTTTACAGTACTTGGTATAGTCAAACTTGTAATTGGTTTACCTCCAAAGGCAGTAACTCCAATTGTTTTTACACTGCTTGGAATTGTCACATTAGCTCCTTCACCTTTGTATGATAATAAAATACCATCTCCAACAACAATAAAATCACTTGGATACTGATTCTCCCAAGGTGTTCCATCAAAATTGTTACTACCTATATAAGTTACACTACTTGGTATGCTTACACTTGATAGAAAACCATTACCCCAGAATGCTTCTTCACCTATAGTTATTACACTACTTGGAATAGTTATACTTGTTAGCCCTGCACCTTTAAATACTCCATCATTTATCTTAGTTATTGTATTTGGCAAAGAGATACTTCTTAATTTACCACATCTAGAAAAAGCACCATTCCCTATAGTTGTTACACTATTTGGTACAATAGCACTTGTTATGCTACTATCTATAAATGCTTCTTCACCTATACTTAAAACAGTATTTGGTATTGTAATATCTGTGTTCGCTCCCTTGTAATTTATTAATATTTTATTTCCAACGACTACAAAATCTCCTGAAAAATTATTAAGCCAAGGTGTTCCTGAAAATGCCTGTCCCCCTATTTCAGTAACAGTATTTGGTATTGTAATATTACTTAAACTGCTACAGCCAGCAAAGGCCTTAGATCTAATAGTTCTGACATTTCCAGGTATTATTACATTATTTAGATTAGTGCACCCTGAAAACACTTCTGTACCAATAGTTTCTAAACTGTTTGGTAATGTTACACTAGTTATACTCGTATTATTTTTAAAGGCATAGTAAGCAATTTCTTTAACCGTATCTGGAATTACAACATTACCACCAGATCCTATATATTCAACTAATACACCCTCTCGAACATCAAAATAATCACTTTCAGCATATACCTTTGTCACATTAAAAAATGGCCCATTTAACATAGATATACTCAGCAAAAATATTAATGCTATTCTAATTACCCTTTTCATTTGTTTCCCTCCCAAAAAATAAATATACAATCGAGTTATATTATAGCATGAAGATACAGTTTTTTCATCTTTTTTCGACTTTTTGTATCCGATAGTTAGTGTATTAAGATTATATTTTTAATTGTATAATTTATTTAAAAATAATACTCTATAAAATCAATTTTATCTTGTTAGAAATTTCTTAATCTCATCAAAAGCTAGGTCCATTCTTCCTGCTTGGCAATGCTGTTCCCCTCCTGTTTCTTTAGTAAAAACTTTCTTTGTTATAGATTTTGCATTTACCAAATTATTTTCTAATAAAGCCAATGTTTCTATTGGAACATACTGATCTTCCTCACCAGCTAATAACAATAAGTCTTGATCTACAAACTTCTCTATGCCTGCCATTGTATGCAATCTAATAGCTTTTAGAAAATCATATGGGGTTTCTGTACCAGTATTGTCCATCCCCTTGCATATTTTCCAATTAAAATCAATATCTCCTTTCATCTTTGCTGACATTAATTCATTTATTTTATCTTTTTCATTATTATCCAGTAGTTTTTCTAATTTGTCTCTCATTTCCTTATTTGACATACTAATAACATCCATTCCACAATAAAAAATATCATAACAAATTACTTCTTTAATCCTCTTCTCAAATGCAGCAGCTCTCAAGCAAAAATAGCCTCCCCAGGAACAGCCTAATATGCTGGCTTCTTCTAGATTGAAATAATCCAAAATAGCAGATACTGGTTTTTCCCAGTTATGAATGAACTTTAAACCATTCATTAATACTCCTCCTTGACCTGGGCCTTCAAAAGCGATAATATCATACCCTAATCCTTTAAAATAAGCTAGACATGGAATTATTTCTTCCAAACAGGAATCATATCCACCATGTATAAGTAATGTTTTAGTTGAGTTTTCAAATTTTACACCTACAGCTGATAAAAATGAATTTTCATAAGGAACCTGGAAATGTTCTAATGGTAATTCCTTATAAGACTTATAGAAGTTTTCTTTAAACTTGTTATACATATATTTTTTATTTGGATCATTTTGTCTTAAATAAAAATTCCCTGCTTCGTAGTAGGCAGCTGCTAATTCAAATTGCCCCTTCTCTTCACTTTGCTCTCCTAGTTTTCTCCAAGACTTATACCAAGCATCTGTATCTGTTAGGATTGGTAATACAGAATCAATATCTTTCTTAATTTCAGGATCAGTATAAAATCCTCCTAAAAAACGATTGATTTGAAAATTGAATTGTCTATTTTCCACAAATTCTTTAAACATAATAAACCACTCCTTCATATTTTTTATAACATATATATGTTTATGCTATTAGTATAATTGATAAATATTATCATTTAAAGAATCATATATTCATATATTGTAAGTTATCCTACAATATATATAGAAAGTGTATGATAACTTACGCTTTCTATATATATTAGTTCTTATTAAATATTTTTTAGGTTCAATCTATTAAACATATGTAGTAAAATTAATGGTGTAATTTTAAAAATACCCCTTTTTATGGAGGATAATATGAGTAAAAAAGTAGACTTAAGAGTACTAAAAACACATGAAAATATAAAAAATGCTTTTTCTAATCTTTTATTAGAAAAAAGCTTTAAAGATATTACAGTTCAAAACATTTGTGATAGAGCTTTAATTGGTCGCTCAACCTTTTATGATCATTACTTTGATAAATATGACCTGCTTAATAAAATGGTTCATGAAACTTTTGATGAATTAAAACCTTATATTAAAAATAGATTTAATATAATAAATTCTCATGATTTTATTGATGTGTGCTCTGGCATAATCGATTATTTAGGAAATAGGAAAACTACTATACAAGCATTACTAAGTGTACATGCTGAAACTATTGATTTATATGCTGACTTAAAAAATCTTTTAATAGAAGAATGTTTAAATTATTTAGAACATAAGAAATTTAAAAGTAAATTTAATGTTTCAAATGAATATATTTGTTTCCATTATGCCTCATATGTATTAACTTCTTTTCAGCTGTGGCTTCAATATGGAGAAAGTGGTGCAGGCTTAGATTTGGCTTATGAAATGCAGGAAATTCTTTTTTCTAAATAAATTTATATAAACTTTGTAGTATATAAATCTTATGGATTACGGTTAATATAATCATACATTTTGCCTAAAAAAATAAAAGACTTAAAGCTCATTAACTTTAAGTCTTTTATAATTTTCTATGTTTAATTATCTTCCATATGCAGATTTTATCTTAGTAATATCAACTTGATCTCTTTTTAAAGACCTAACCATATTTAAAGAACTACTTAATCTTGAATTTTGAGGTTGAACTACAATTGCATAATTCCACCAATTAATTTCTGCATTCATTAAATCTTTAGATAAATAATATCTGTCTTTTCCTTTTTCTTGTCCATCTCGATAGTGTTCATTCCAGTTATTTGGATCATAAACTTCAAAGTAAGTTTTACCATCAACTACTCTATAACCTTTAACAACTATAAAATGTCCCCCTGAATAACTATAGAATTTGCCTACTCTTCGCTCTGATAACGAATTATATGGTAGATAAGATGTATCAATACAAAGAATTGCTATGTTTCCTTGTTTTAGTTGATCCTTTAAAACCACTTCTCCTTGAGGAATTGTTTTTCCCAAATCTTTTACACTATATCTACTGTTATATAGATTAAGATAGTTAGTTACATCATCTGTATACCACCAACCACCACTACTTCTATAAGTATTTCTTGCATCTTCAGCAGTTCTGTTAAAATTACCATTAACCCATTTTAATGCCATTGTAGTACTAGATGGTCCACAATTACTATCTGAATATGCTCCTGTATTTCCTTGATCAATATACCAATCATAAGGTTTATTATTACTTACATATTCTGTTTGATACTTTCCTAAACCCCAACTTTGGTTTAGTGCTTGTCCAGTATAATTGTAATTTTTTGATGTAACATCATAAGATTGGTTTACTAATACTGATG
Source organism: Clostridium sp. HBUAS56017 (assembly GCF_007115085.1). Taxonomy (NCBI): domain Bacteria; kingdom Bacillati; phylum Bacillota; class Clostridia; order Eubacteriales; family Clostridiaceae; genus Clostridium; species Clostridium sp. HBUAS56017. The sequence goes on from NZ_SULK01000009.1 coordinate 103,673, forward strand.
ATTTAGCTTGTGTAGTCACACCACTGGTTAATAATGTAAAAAACACTAATGACATCACAACTAAGCTATTAAATTTTATCTTTTTCATTGAATCTTCCCCCTTTATTCTAATATGAAACATATTGTAATATAGTTAAATAAAGTTGTCAAATCCATATATAAACATTTTGTTCTTTAGTTAAATCATTTTGCACTTTAAGTATAATTTTGCTATATTTCACGAAATATTGTTGATTTTACATATCTAAGAAAATATAATTTTTGTAATAAGTTTAAATTTATTATTTAATTTTTGAAGAAATCTTCAAAAATTACTAACAATTAAAGGGGGAGTTCTTATGTTAAAATCAAAATTAAAACGTATATCATTCACATTAGCATGTACAGTTGCTTTAGCTGTTTCTGGATTCATGCTACAACCTTCTCAAAAAGCATTTGCAAAGGGAGATGCTACTGGTACTACAGCGAGTATATCAGATATTTTAAAGAATCAACAACCAGATGGGGGTTGGATAAAGTATTATAATGAAAAAAGTGGCGAATGGGGAAAATCGACTATTGATAACAAAGCTACCTACACAGAAATAAGAAGATTAGCAGCTGAATATAAAAAGACAAAAAATAGTACCTATTCTAATGCAGCAATAAAAGGAATTAACTTCTTATTAAATATGCAATATGATAATGGTGGATGGCCACAAGTTTATAAAAGCTCAGGTTATCACACTCATATAACATACAACGATGATGCAATGGTTAATGTAATGTTTCTTTTAGATGATGTTTCTAATAGAAAAGGTGATTTTTCATTTGTGGACAACAATTTAGTTGATAGATGTAAAGCCGCAGTTAACAAAGGTGTAGATTGTATATTAAAAACTCAAGTTAAAGTTAATGGAAAGCTAACAGCTTGGGGACAACAACACGATGAAAAAACTTTACAGCCTGCATCTGCAAGAGCTTATGAAGTTCCTTCTCTTTCTACTTCTGAAAGTGTAGGTATTGTAAACTTCTTAAAGACCAGAAGAAGTACACCACAAATAGCTACATCAATTAATGCTGCTACAAGCTGGTTTAATTCAGTAAAAATTACCGGAACAAAAGTGACTAAGACAAGTACTGGTCTAAAGCTTCAAAAAGATCCTAAAGCAGCTCCTATCTGGGCTCGTTTTTACGAGATTGGAACTAACAAACCTATATTTGTAAATCGTAAGAGTCAGATATTCTATAACGTTAATCAAATCGAAGTAGAAAGACAACTTGGATATGCATGGTATGGTAATTGGGGTTCAAAAATATTAAAATAATTAAATATTGATTTTAAAAATAAGGAATGTAGCTAGATTTGTTTTAAAAAATCTAGCTACATTCCCTTTATTTTTGATTTTCCCAGTATTCTTGAATAATATTTAAAAGTTGATTTCTATCAATCTCACTTGATAAATATTTCCTTAGTGCAACTCCAACATTTTCTGAGTTATTTTCTGGTAAGTAACTATTCATAAGTTCCATTGCTTTTTCCTTTTCTTTATATTTCATTATATCATTAGCCAATGGATCTGCTTGCTTAATTTCATTATTAGCAAAGGCAGAAATAATGCCTGATTTATTAACCACGAATTCTTGTCCCTCTTTTGTGTAAACTACCCAATTTAAAAACTTTTTTGCAGCATCTTGTTGTTCTTTTGAACTGTTACTTTTATCAACAACTATATATTTTGTTACTCCTAATGTAATTTCATTATTTCCATACTCAGAGCTATCATTACTTATTGGTACAGGAATAAACCCATAATCTTTATTGTCCTTACTGCTATCTAATATTGACTTAGATGCCCAATTTCCCATATACCAAAATCCAACATCACCTTTTCCTAGTACTTCTGCACATTTATCATATGATGGAGTAAGCGGTTCATCCTTATATATATTATATTTTTTCATTAAATCAAAGGTATCTAAAAGGCCATTTAATTTAGCATTATCTTTTACATTTAGAGTTCCTTTCTTAACATTTTCAATATATTCAATAATATCATTAGTATCTTTTGATTGAGCAGAATAAGCAGTTGATAAAAAATGATCTCCTAATGACCATTTTTCATTAGTTACTATCACACCTTTTTTACCTATAGCTTCAACCTTTTTAAATGCTTCTTCTAAAGATTTTATTGTATTGATACTACTTACATCAATCCCAGCTTCCTCTATTACCTTTTTATTGTATATAAAACCTACACCCTCTGTAGCAAAAGGAAACCCTATAACTTCACCACTCTCATTTTTTGCAATATTCGATATTCCCCCCGAAACATCTTTTACCCACTCTTCCGATGATAAGTCGAGAAGATTATTTTTAATATTTTTTATATGAGTTGGATCCCCTATTGTCATTGTTGGTGCATTTTCATATGAATACATAGACATTAATTTATTATAATATGTTTCATTTCGATTGTATTTAACAACCTTTATTTTTATATTAGGATTTTCTTTAGAAAATTCCTTTGTTGCATCTTCTAATGCTACTTGAATTTCTGGTTTTGAATTCAATATAGAAATATGTACAACTCCAGTATTCTTTTCTTTGTTAGTACATCCAGATAGTATTATTAGAGTAAATATTACTAATAACACACTTGATAATTTCTTTTTCATTATTTGATCCTCCAAATATTATTATTGTTTCTATAATTGATTCTTTCAAATTAAACAGTAAATTTCTTTATATTAATTTCTAATTCATCTACTATTTGGTTTATTCCCTCACTTGATTCTCTTAACTTCTTTATCATAGCTATTTGATCTTCAGACGAAGCAGTAACTTCTTCTGTAACAGCTGCACTTTCCTCTGATACACTTGATAAAGTTTCTACAACCCCTAATAAATCACTTGCAAATTTATTTATATATTCGATTAATTTATTAAAGGATTCTACATTTTCTGAGATATTATTATCTGCAACAGCAATTTCAGAAAATATACTTGCAGTCTTTTCAACTATTGATATCTGTAACTTCATACTGTCTGACATGGAATTCATTAATTTTGTAGTATTATCTGCTTTACTTCTTATGTCCTTAAGTATAAGTGAAATTTGTTCAGTGGAATCATGTGATTCTTTAGCTAGCTTTCCGATTTCTTCTGCTACAACTGCAAATCCTAGTCCACTTTCTCCTGCTTTTGCAGCTTCAATAGACGCATTTAATGCCAATAAATTAGTCTGATCTGATACATTTCTAATAGCTTCTATAATATTATCTATATTTCCTACTGATTTCTCTAATTCTTCTACTTCTTTTACAGTATCTTGAACTAATGAATTTTGATTACCTGTATTGTGTTTTAAATTATCTACACCATTTTCCCCGTTAGATATAGCTACTTTAGAATTATCCAAACAGCTATTAATGTGAATAATCTTACCATTTAATTCACCCATCTTGTCTTCTAGCTCCATAACACTGCTTAGCACTCCCCCAGTTTTTTCTGCCTGTGACACAGAGCCACCTGCAATCTCATTCATAGCTCTTGAAACTTCTTTACTAGATTCTTCAACTGAAGTTGATATATTATTTAAATTATCTGAAGCTTTTTTCAAATAATCATTCTTAGCATATATGTCACTTGTCAATGATTTTAAAGAACTTACCATTTCATTAAAGTCATTACCTATATCTATAATTTCTTTAGCACCATAAACATTTGAAGTTACTGTTAAATCCCCATTTGCAACTTTTTTAGTTAAATTAGCTAACTTTTCAATTGGAGTTACAAGTCTCTTTTGACGATTCCAAGCTATAGCTATAATGATTAAAATCAGTACTCCCAAAAGTGGAATAGATACCTTTAATACTTCTGTAAATCCTTCATATAGCTCACTAGTATGTATTGTAGTAATTGAACCCCAGCCTAAGGATGGAATATAGTTATAAACACCAATCTCTTCTTGTCCCTCTACATTAAAACTCGAGCTATTCATATTACCATTTAACGCATATTTAATTGAATTAGATAATTCTTTCGAATTATAATTATTAATGTTTTCTTTCATTATTTTTTCTTTATCAGGATGGAATGTAATATCTCCTTTTTTATTAAATGTATATACAGTTCCACTTTTTGCAAAAAACACATTGCCTATAATTGAATCCATACTTGATGCTTTTACTTGATTTATAATGCATCCCGTTACTTGTCCATCTTTCTTCACTGGCGCTGCAAACACAATAAAAGAATCTGCGGAATCGCTTTCAATTAAAACATCACTTATATATGTATATCCTTTCATTACTTCACTAAAATATTGTTCCTTTTTAATATTTAAGTTTTTTGATCCTAATCCGTCAACAAGCACATTACCTTCTTTATCTGAAAACAATATATTTTTTATGCTGCTATCCTGTGCTAATTTAGATTTTAATTCTGTTTGAATATCCTTCAAATTATTACTAGCTACTATTTGTGAACTAGAAATTTCTTCGACTAATAATATATTACTATCTCCCCATTTATCTATATTTTCAGTTGCCATACTAGAAATTTGCTTCATAGAATTTATTTGATTAGTGTAGATTGAATTCTTAATTAATATGAAAAATATGCAAGTAAATATAGCTAATGGAATAATCCCTATTAGCAAAAATACACTTAAAAATTCTTGCTTTAAACTTATGACTCTATTTTTTCTCTTTATACCTTTAAATAATTTCTTCATATCTTTCTCCTTCTAAAAGATTATATTTTTGTAAGTTTATTTTTTTATGCTAGTCTAACTAATTCAATAATTATTAACACTTTTATTTTCGACATTTTTTTCACATACTTTAGTTTCTAAACTGATTCTTTTCAATTTTTAGAATAAATTTTATTTTCATAATATTTTTGTTAAAACGTACTTTAGTAGCATATTAAAGCCATTGTTTTAATGATTATTAAATGAATTTCGATCTCCACCCAAACATCCTCTTCTTTTGAAAAAAATAGAAATAAAAAAGGAATTTTGAACTCAACGTGTAAATTAATATATAGATAAATGAAGTTTTACATTATATAAAGGAGTTTTATATGAATAAAAGGAAGATTACTATCTTAGCTTTGATTTTAAGCATTTTACTAAATTTATTTTTTGCTATATATATTTACAATAAAGGTAGCGAAAAAAGCTTATCTAAAATATCTCTAGATAAATTATCAGATTCTGATAAAGAAAACTTAATAGGAGATCTATACTCTGTTGAAGATATTAGTGAGGATAGAAAAGAAGAAATTGCTAAAAACTTGTTTGAAGAACATCTAAACAAAATGTCAACTGATTGGCAGAATGTTAAAGATAAAAACTTGAATAGAAAGCCATTACCAACATTTACAGACTATAGAATTACTAATGCCTACTTTATTAAAGAAAGCGGTAATAAATTTACCGTTGATATTACCTATGATATTCAGTATACAGAAGAAGGTAAATCATGGCTTGCTGGTTATGGTGATATATCAGATAACAACTGGATTTTAAAGAAAGGTAACGTTGTTGATGTGATAAAATATAAAGATAAATACCTACTTGTAGATGTTTATCAATAGCATTTCTTTAAAAATAACTTTAAGCCAATGATTTCAAATCATTGGCTTCATTAATTATATGGTACTAATTTAAAAATCTACATCTTTAAATTCTTACTATCCTCATATTGTCATCATACTTAATACCAAGCTCTTTCATCATAAGCTCATTTAACTCTGTAAGTTTTTCATGATATTCTCTATACTCTGAACTTATTATCTTCATATTAGGTATGAAAATGTCATAATATCCACTGCTCGTAAAAAATTCATTAAGATACTTTTTAAAATTATTAATTGGATTCATTATTTTTATTAGGGATTCATCATTTTGCTTTTCTATATTATCTAATATTTTTCTCTTATATTCTTCTAAAGCCTCACCCTTAGCCTCTAGCATATTATTTATTTCATTTCTTGTCCTCTCAGATATTCTCTTATACATTTCATCACTCATATCTTTATATCCAAACTCAATAATTCTAGGTATTTTTATTTCTGGTACATTATCTAAAAATTCAACTATTTCCACCCATGCTTTATATTTTTCTACTGTGTCTAATGGCTCATTTAGGTATGGTGCAAAATGATATGCTAGGTATTTTCCTATTCCACTTGGAAATGCTCTAACTAATTCTCTTCTTATAAAATTTCCATTATTTTTTTCAACTTCTATAATTTCTTCATTTAATTCCTTTATAGATTTCATAGAAAAATTATCACTTATTATTTTCTCCAAGTATTTCTCTTGTATCTTTAATTCTATCTCTTTCTCATGTTTCTCTTTTATAAGTTTACTAACTTCTTTCTCTTTATCTTTACTGTTAACTATTTTCTTAATATCCTTAATTGATATATCTAGCTTTCTATATAGAGAAATTTCATTTAATAATGCTATATCATCATCTGAATATTCTCTATATCCATTACTACTCTTTTTAGGTTTTATTAGCCCTTTTTTCTCATAATAAGAAATGGCTTTCTTTGTTAATTCAGTCAATTTTGAGACTTCATTTATTAGCATACACTCACCTCTACTTTATATGTTAATCTATTCCCTAAGGTATCAGTCAATAAAAACTTATAAAATTTTAATGCGCCAACTCCACTTCTTCAATCATATAATATATTACACAATATTATTATAGTAAAATAAAAAAATTATGAGGTGATCTAATTGTCTTTAGCTCAAGATTATTTCCCAATAACTTCAAACTCAGAATATATCTACGAAGGTCTTGGAAATGAATTTGCAAGTTTTACTAACTTTACTGATTACACTACTAATAATAAAGAGCAACTTAGAACAAACAATGGTGGAACTGAAATAGTAAGAGTATATGAATATACCACTGAAGGGGTTAAATTAGTTTTCTCACAAGGTGAGACTTATTACCGTGAAAACTTTTTAAATAAAACTCCTAATAAAAATGAATATATTATATTAAATCCAATATCAGTTGGCAATACCTGGACATTACCTGATGGAGGTATAAGGACTATAACTCACATTAATATATCAATTCAAACTCCTTATATAAACATTCCTTCTGCTATAGAAATTACTACTATTAATGGACAAAACAAAACTATAGATTATTATGTAGAAGGAATTGGATTAATTAAAACTAACTTCTATTCTAATAATACTTCTCTAGTTTCTTCTTCATTAAAAGAAATTAGAAACTCTACTCCTTTAACTCAAACAATAAGGTTTTTCTATCCTGATAATAATACTACTAATGCTTGGTATGTGGATAAAAATATTAATTTTTTCACTAATGATTTAACTAAGGTAAAATTTCAAAATGAATTTAAAAATCCACCTAACTGCTTTGCTCCTTGCATAGGCCCTAATACAACTATCAATTATCTTTACTATAATGCAACTGATGATATGGTTCATGTAGATTTTTCAGCTAACTTTGTTAGCGACTTAAATGCTGGATCTAGCTATGAGTTATTAAGCTTACTTTCAATAACAAATGCTATAGGAAGATATTATAATAAAAACAAGGTATATATCACACTAGCTGGTAATCCTTACAGCTCTGGTCATATAGAGAAACAACCTGGAGAACCATTCTTAACTAACTTTGATAATATAAATGAATATACAGGTTATTCTTGCACTACTAAATTCTATTATACTGTAAAGGAAGGTGACACTCTTAGCGAGATTGCCTATAGTTTTGGTACAACCTATCAGGAGTTAGCTGCAATTAATAATATTCCTAATCCTGATCTTATTTATGATGGCCAAGTTCTATTAATTTATTTTAATGGAACCTATATTGTGCGTGATGGAGATACCCTTAGTGAAATTGCTGAAATGTTTGGCACAACCTATCAAGAACTTGCTAGAATCAATAATATTCCTGATCCTGACGTCATTTATGTTGGACAAGTACTAGTAATAGCATAATCTATAAAGGATATGGCTAGATTTTCAAGAAAACCTGCCATATCCTATTAGATAATTATGTTTTTAATTTTAATATGCTAATTTTGATGTCTTTTGAATTCCATGTTCACTAAAGAATACATATTTGCCCCAACTAGTTAAGTTGTTTCCTTCCCAGTCATTTGATAAATCAAGAGTTACATCTTGTCCTCCATTCCCTTTCCATGACCAAGCTACTGTTCCAACTTTCTTTTCATCACTATAATTTACTATTGTTGCCTCATCTACATCTCCACCATTTTGGTAATCACCAAATTCACCAATAACTGTACAAACGCCTTTTTCAAGCATTCTGTCTATATTGCTCTTTACTACAGTTGAATTGGCACCTGCTACTGAATACATATGAATTGAGAACATAATATTGCCAGTCACATCTGCATTTTTTACTGCTGTACAGTTTGATATAAGAGAAGAAGTTTCTTGACCATATCCTGCTGCGTCAACCATTATTGCATTTTCAATTCCTGCACTTCTCATCTTTTTAATTGCTGTGCAGTAAGTATTTGTCCAAACATCACCTTTATTCCATGTTCCAAGCCATTCATTAGCGACATTTACAATAACATAATCTTTATTGGCATTTAAAACATCCTTTAAGCCTATCCAATAATTAACTGCTGTATATAATCTTTGAGGATCGTCAAAGCCTGTATGATCATGTACTTCAAGGATACAAACTAATCCTTTTTCTCTGCACCAAGAAATAATATTATTAACTTCTTCAGCAGTAGTTTTATTCCATTGTGTTCCATCAGCTAACACTACCCTTACAGTATTTGCTCCAAGTCTTGCTACAGCATCAATAGATGTTTTTGTCTCTGAAGTATACCATGCATGTGCAATGTTCACACCTCTCATTACAAATTCATTTCCTTTTCCATCGTATAGCTTATTGCCTTTTACATTAAACCCACCTTTTGATACAGGATCTGTAGGTTGCATTGCATCATCAACTTTCTCGATTAATACATAATCTAGAGCTACATATCCCCAATCACTGGATACTCCAAATTTATGCTGTCCCTTTGAAAGAGTATATTCATTAGTAGTTTTAGTCCAACTACCTGCATTAGTACAAAGCTTACCAGCTGAATCCTTATCTAAATAAAGCCAATTCTCCTTATATTGGTCTGAATTAGTAACTATAGTTATTTTATAATTTCCATCACTAGGAACCGTAAAATTAACATCTGCCCACCCTGATACAAGATATACAAATCCATTTCCAGAATAACCATTAAAAAGATCTTTTCTTATAGCATTACCTCTACCTAAGGAAAAATGCTTGGCAGATTCAAATTCAACTACTTTCTTAAATGAATTTGTATCATTCACCATAGAAGAATCCAATGCCCAAGTATTAGTATTACAGTTAACAAGAATTAAAATTATTGAAATAAACGCTGCAACCCACCTACAAGATTTTCTTAGTTTTTTCATTTTTATACCCCCATTTTCTAATTTCTTCTTTATTATTCTACCAAAGATATATCCTTTCAAAATAAAATATATCTTAAATACAATAAGTCATATCTTAAATATTAGAATATTTAATTTACGACTTAAAATAAATATTTTAGTATTTTGTAAATTATACAAAAATAAAGCCTATATCTTAAATCGTTACACAAAATAAGATATAGGCTTCTCTTTAATCATAATAAATTAGATATAAATTATTTCTACGCCTGCAAAGGAAATATCACCAACTAATGTTAAAGTATTTTCTGTTTGCCTGTCATTTTTATTTTTTTCACTAATACCACCTAAAAACACATGAGTTCTATCATCTATATTCCAAGATCTTGGTACAAATAATTCTATTCCTGAAAAAGAAGCATTAATATTAACTACAGCCTTCCCATTAGCCATAGTTGCATTATCAAAATACACCTTCAAAGCTCCAAAAGAACACTCTAAATCAGCTTGCTCAAAATTATCTGAATTTATATATTTTATGCTATCCCCAAAGGAACTTTTGCATCTAACATGGCTATCATCTTCTACATCAATCTTTTCAAACTTATAATCTTCAGAATTATATTTTGTATGAATCCATTTATGATGTCTATTAAAAATCATTGATAGCCCTATACTACCAAACAATGCTGCTATAAGCACAGTCCAAGGAGTAATACCGGTAATCCCTAATTCATTATCATACATTATACAAATAAATGCCAAAGGGAATAAAACACCTGGAAAATTAAGTCTTAGCAAACTTTTTATTATAACTAATACTAAAAAAACTGTGAACAATAAACTAAATACATTTACATCTGGGAAGTATCCTAGCCTATTTATAACTAAGAAAACCCCTAGCAATATAAAACCTATCCCCCAAAAAATCCTATCTTTTTTCATATCATTTCCTCTTTTCTAATAACTTGATTTTTAATGGTTTATAATAATATCTTGAAACATATACCTGTTTATGAGTATTTTGAAATTCCACTTTACTTGATGATGATATGCTTCGTGTTATGGAGTAAATATGATTAGTATTTAAAATTGTTGATTTTGAAACTCTCATAAAGTATCCTGGTAAAAACTCTTCAAGTTCATAAAGTTTATATTTTACATTATAAATATTATCTATGGTATGCGCGCAAATCCCATTTTCATCAGTTTCAAAAAACAACACTTCTTGTAATGAAAGATAATATTCAGTATCTCCTCTGTAAAAAGTTATATTTTTCTTTTTTGACAACATATCCTCAAGAAAAACTTGAATATTTTTGACTTCTTCACTTAATTCATTACATCTAATAATAACTTCATCTTCTTCAATTTTAGTATCTAATTCAATTCGTATTTTCATATTTTCACTCCCCACATTTTTATTATATTAACTGCTTTTCCCATTGTCTATATGTTATAGGTAAGTGGTTAGTTATTCATAGTAAGTGGTATATTTTTAATACATATATTACAACCCTTTAAACTGTCACTTAATATTACTCTCTTAAAATTCTTTCAATACGCTCATTTACTTTACCTTTATATATGCCCCCATGATAGCAAATCACTGTTTCTATATCATATTTTAAAAGTTTTTTTAATGACTTTTCGTTTAAATTATTATCAAAATTAATAGAATCAGGAGAGGCAACTAGCTTCCCACTTTTAACCATCAAAAGATCTCCAGCTATAAGTGTCTTACTTTCTTTAAGGTATAAGCTAATATGCCCTGGGGTATGACCTGGGGTAAAAATTACTATAATTCCACCACAACATTGTAATTCTTCACCATCTGTCAATGTCTTATCTATATTTACTTTACAATTTTCAAAGCCAGTCTTAAGTTTTTCGTATATCATTTTAAGCTCCTCTGCCCCATTTGCCAGTTTAGTTTCTAACTCAGAAAGCTTAACTGGCACTTTTTCTCCATTTATATAAGCTTTTTCTTCTATATGAGCAAAGACTTTCACCTCATTAGGTAAAGACTTCAATATACTTGAGAGACTTCCTATATGATCAATATCTTGATGAGTAATCATAACCTTATTTAGTTTATTAAATTCTATCCCTGTCTTTTCTATTTCCTCACGAATTTTAGGCAATTGTCCTGGATATCCAGCATCTACTAACATAATTGTATCCTTGTCCCATATCAGTGTTGGGTTAATAACACTGTCCATTCCCATAATATTAGAATTTATCTCAAGCATTTCAACTCCATTAGCTATCTTCATTTACTTATTCTCCCCTCAAATTATTATAAAAATTTCTTCTAGGTCTATTGACTTTTTATTGATTATATGTTATAATATGGTCTATTATTAGAATTTCAGTATACTTTACCTTAGTATAATTGTCAATATAGAACTTAAATATAACAAGGGCTGTCGCACTAAATAATTAGTGTGACAGCTTCATTTTTATGTAAAAAATAAATTTCATACTCTTAATTTTAAACATTTAAAACTCTGATGACTAAAAAAGTCATTAAAAATAAAGACTTATTAAAGTACACTATTTTTAAGCTATTAAGTTGATTTTGTTTGAAAACATCTTGAAAATCTCAATAAAATATAAAAAAATGGACTGTCCATTAGCATTTTTGAAACGCTAATGCGACAGCCCATTTTCTATTTCGCTATATTAAACAGTCACAAAAATATAATCTGTTTTCACATTTGTTCCAGTTGGCATAGATACTCTAATTTGTATTCTATGAGTACCATGCGATAAGTTCTTAACTAAAAATGTTTGTAAATATGTGTTTCCATGATAAGAATAAGCTAATAAATGTCCATTATCAGGAACATAACTACCATCTACCCATATAGCAGTAGAACCTTGTCCACCTACAGTTTTTACTTGAATACCAACATTAGTAGTGTTTATACTATAAGTTTCTCCTGTATATGTAACTATTGCTTGATCTCCTTTAGCATATACATCTCCACCATAATCTTTTACATTAGTAACTTGTGTAATTGTAGCAGTAAAATTTGTATTAGGATAAGCCGATGCTTTTTGAACTCCTAGTCCAATTGTAAAAAATACTGCTACTAACAATAAGCTTAAAATTTTTTTTGATAAATTTTTCATTGTTCATTCCTCCATCCATAATATTTTAATTTTACACATTATACATAATATCACTACATAAGTTATTATTAAACATATTTGGAAGAAAAATAAAATTAAAGTTTTTTATACCATAACCGATAAAAAGTATATATAATTATACAGGGAGGAATAAGCAAAAATGAACAACATAAGTACTTATAATAATATGAATAGCTTAAATATTAAAAACGAATCAGTCACTAATGCTACGAATCTTACAACTAAAAATCAAACTAATAAGACTGAGAATAAAAGCTCGAATACTTCGGATACTATAGAAATAGAACAAAAGAACAAAACTATAATTAATACTAAAAAAGCATATGATGCTCTTCAAGAAACTTGTAAAGAATTTGGTACTGTAGAATGTGGAGGGGATATTTGCGGTACTATGCAATTCTATGTAAATAATTTAATGATTTTTATGAGGGATGAAGGAATATCTGTTCCAGACTTTAACTTAAAAAGTGATAATACTAATAATAATGACTTTTTAGGATTTATAGATAAATTAAAAGAATTTACCAAAAAAGCTATGGAAGATAAAACCAGTATAAATATCGCTCCTGATAACTTCTTTGATTTTTGCGATGTTTGGAAAGAAAAACTTATCCAAACTGGTTGTCGTTAAATAATTAAGGTCTCAATTTCGCTAAAAGTTACTTTGGCAAAATTAAAAGGTGCTGTCCGCACTAAATAATTAGTGCACAGCTCCATTTTTATGCAAAAAAATAAATTCCAGGCTCCGAAGAGCAAGGAATTTATAGTAAAATTAATGTATGATGAAAAACATTAGCTTACAAAAAAATTATATAACTATAAGATAAAATTTATCAATTAAAACTTCTGCTAAATCTCTATTATATAACTATATGCTATAAAGCATGAAGAAAATATAGAATTTGTACATGGATGTGGAAAAAGAAAAACTCTAAAGTACGCTATTTTTAAGCTATTAAGTTGATTTTGTTTGAAATATCTTGAAAATCCTAATAAAATATGAAAAAGGGGGCTATTCTATGAATCATTTAGGAACTGTAGAAATAGAAACAGAGAGATTAAAATTACGTAAATTTTACATATCAGATGCAAAGGCTATGTTTAACAACTGGGCAAATGACTCAGAGGTAACAAAATATTTGACTTGGCCAGCACTGATATCTGTTAAAGCAGCAGAAAATACATTATCAAACTGGATTAATAATTATTCTGACAGTAAGTTTTATCAATGGGCAATTGTACTAAAAGAAGATGTTTTGGAACCTATTGGTACTATTAGTGTTGTTCATATGGATGAAGAAATTGATATGGTGCATGTTGGATACTGTGTAGGAAGAAAATGTTGGAATAAAGGTATAACTTCTGAGGCATTTAAAGGAATCATTCCATTTTTAATTGAAAAAGTTGGAGTTAAACGTATTGAATCTCGCCATGATCCAAGAAATCCAAATTCCGGTAAAGTCATGTTAAAATGCGGTTTGCGATATGAAGGAACACTACGTAAAGCAGATATAAATAATCAAGGAATTTGTGATGCTTCCATGTATGCACTTCTCGCTGAAGATTATTACAAGAGTTAAACATAGGCAATTGCCACAAAATTCATGTTATGTTAGTATATATATACTAGGTGGGACTAGAACAATACTTAATTTTGAAAAGCAATCAAGAAGTTAATCTATACATTATATAACTTCTTTTTTGTTATAAATAAAATAATTAAAGGTAGGTATAATGAATGAAAAACAAAAAGTTGTTTATGTTCCCATTGATTTTAGGATTAGTTATTTTTCAACTAATTGGGTGTAGTTACAAGACTACAGTAAATGGAGTTGATAAAAGCAATTCTACAAAAGTATCTAAGGTTGAATTTGTAAAGGGATATGAATCTAATTACAAAAATGAAGAGACAGTAAGTTCATACCAAAATACAAATGGTTTGTATGGAAGAGTATATTTTGAAAATGTACCTGATGATGCAACAAAAATATTATTTGTATGGAAAGATAAAAATGGTGACAAAACAGTAACAAGTGCAGAACTAGACATTACATCAGCTCAAAGTAAGGAGCCTGCAAAATCTTATGTAACTAGTAATGGTGGAGTTGTTCCTAACGGAACTTATGTCTTAGAAACATACTTAAAAGACACTAATGATCTTTTAAATAAATCAGAAATTCAGGTATCTAATAAATAGAATACTTTAAACTAAAAAAGCTCAAGTAAATACTAGGATAAGTATTTACTTGAGCTTTTTTATATATCTAATTACTTTTTACGTTTCTCAAGAGTTATACTTTTATCTGACTGCCAGCGCACAACATAATTAAGAATACCGTCTTTAATTGAAAAAAGTGTGACTTTATTTAATAAAATCACACTTCTTCATAGCTTCTTTTACTAATTCTTAGGGATAATAGGCAATTCTGAAAATCCTTTTTCTAAATCTTTTTCTGTTGGAATATAATCCTTCATTGTTCCCTTTAAATATGCTTCATAAGCCATCATATCAAAATAGCCTGTCCCTGTAAGTCCAAAAAGAATTGTTTTAGCTTCTCCAGTTTCTTTACATTTTAATGCTTCTAAAACAGCTCCATATATAGCATGAGATGACTCTGGTGCAGGAAGAATAGTTTCCTGCTTAGCAAACAAAGTTGCTGCTTCAAATACTTTTGTTTGCTCTACTGATATAGCTTCCATATATTCATCATGATATAATTTCGAAACAATTGGTGACATACCATGATATCTAAGGCCCCCTGCATGGTTAGCTGATGGAACAAAACTACATCCTAAAGTATACATTCTTGCTAACGGAGTAATCTTACCAACATCGCAATAATCATAGGCATAGCGCCCTCTAGTTAAAGATGGACATGATGCAGGCTCTACAGCAACTATTCTAGGGTTAGCTTTTCCAGTCAATTTATCTTGTACAAATGGAGCTATAAGTCCTCCAAGATTTGACCCTCCCCCTGCACATCCAATTACCACATCAGGATATTCATCGATCATCTCCATAGCAATCTTAGATTCTAATCCAATTATGGATTGATGAAGAACTACTTGATTTAATACAGAACCAAGGACATATCTACAGCCTTCTGTAGTAACAGCCTTTTCTACTGCTTCAGAAATTGCAGAGCCAAGGCTTCCGCTAGTAGTTGGATCTGCCTTTAATATTGCTCTACCAACATTTGTAGTATTGCTTGGACTTGGAACTATTTTCCCATCAAAGGTCTCTATAATAGATTTACGAAAGGGCTTTTGTTCATAGGAACATTTCACCATATAAACAGTAAGAGGAATATTGTAATAACTACATGCTTCAGCTAAAGCTGTTCCCCATTGACCTGCCCCAGTTTCTGTGGTAACACTTGTTAATCCTTGCTTTTTCGCATAGTATGCTTGAGCAATTGCTGAATTTAATTTATGACTTCCGGAAGTATTATTTCCTTCATATTTATAATAAATCTTAGCTGGTGTTCCTAAAGCCTTTTCCAAATTATATGCCCTTATTAATGGTGAAGGACGGAACATCTTATAAAATTCTTGTACTTCTTCTGGAATGTCTATGTAACGAGTTGTGTTATCTAATTCCTGTTTTGCTAGTTCAGTACAAAATACAGGATATAAATCTTCTTCCGTTGCTGGTTTATAAGTCTTTGGATTTAACATAGGATCTGGTAGTTCCTTCATATCTGCTCTTAGGTTATACCATTGTTTTGGCATTTGATCCTCCGTAAGATAAATTCTATGTGGTATTTTCATAATAACCCCTCCATTTTAATATATTTTATGCCTATTTATAAAATAGTTATTTTGTAAAAGTTAAGTTTGACACATATTATGACCCTCCTTGCTTAAAAAGATAGCGATTTCCTCCTTTAAATTATAACATGTAAATTTTATTATAAATGTAAAATATTGTTGTTTTATAAATAATTAATCTTTTCGTTGAATTTTCACTATTTTTTAATAAAAGCTATAAAAAATGCAGTTTAATGTGACTTTATAAATCAGCCACATCAAACTGCAAAAATCTGAAAATGTATTTATTATTTCTTTACCATCTGTTTAAAAATATAATTAATTAAAATAATAGTCCCCTTATGATTGGTACAACATATGGTTCATAAACTAAATTTAAAAATACAAATAGTACTAGACCTATACATCCTCCAAGTACTGAACCATTTATTCTAATCCACTGCAAGTCTTCCCCTGCCTTATCTTCAATAAACTTATTTAACTTTTCATCTGTAAAACTATTTAAAGTATCCTTTGCAATACTTCCTATTACACTATGTTTTTTCTCTAAAATACTATATATTATCTCCCTAACTCCATTATCTATGGCAGTTTTAATGGACTTACTTTCTTTTAAATAGTCCCATATTTTTTCTAACAAATTACTTATAATAGCTTCATTTATTAATGATGGAAGTTGTGATTTTATAATTGGTTTAAAATCTGTTTTCTCTAGTAGATCAGCCTTCCATTCTTCAATTGAAGCTGGTGAAAGTTCAACCATCTCTATGGTTTTAATTATATTATTTTTACAAGCCTCTGAAATTATGCTATCTTCACTCATAAGATCTGTAAGTATTTTTTCAAGCTGACTTTTTATTAAATCCCTTAAATCTTCTGCTACTGATATATTTAATTTACTAAGCAAGCTTTGTAATGAAAAGCTTGAGCCTTCATCTTTACTAGCTAAAATCCTTTTAGAAAAGGCCAATATCTTTTTGTCACCTTCTTCTTCAGAAAGTTTATTTAGAAAATTTTGTGCCCATATTACTCTATTTTCATATGTGAATTCATTTTCTATAAAAGCTTTAAATCTATCTGATAAATTTATGTTTTTTCCTTCTTCTTTAATGATATTCTCAATATACTCCGCTATTTTATCTATATTTTTTTCATATATATAGTCCAAAATCTTTTTAACAACTGCTGCTTTTATATCTTTGTTATCTTGAACATACTTAAATATATATTCCACCACAGATATCTTGTCTATTTGCTTCTTTAATGTTTCTTTGCTTAGCAAATCTGTTTCAACTAAACCTGCTGTTGAATTTATAATAGACTGTCTATTTCTTGGTATTATTTCAGTATGATATGGAAAACCTAATGGTTTTGTAAAAAGCGCTGTAACTGCAAACCAATCAGCTATACCACCTACCAAAGAGGCTTCTGATACAAATATCATCAATTTAAATATAAATATATCTCTATAAAAATACCTTAATATTACTGAAACACAAAATAAAATAAGTGAAATGCCAAGGGCTATATTTGCTTTACGTTTATAATTCATGTCCATCGCTCCTATACTATCCAAAATGTCATCATATACGTTATTATTCCAACTAGTCCTCCAACTAAAGAACCATTTACTCTAATTAACTGCAAATCATCACCTATGATAGGCTCTATCATATTTGATAGTTCCTCACCACTTACCCCATCTAACTTCTCTTTAATAATCAATCCTATTTTATGGTGATTTCTTTCAACCATTTTTTCAAGTAAGCTATTTATGGCATTATTAAACTTTGCTTGTTTATCAATATCATTAACAAAAGACTCTAACTGCCTATTTAATATATTTTCTATAATCTTAAAAGTATTATTAGGTTCTGATTTAAGCTTTAACAAATATTCCATAGCTATTTCTTCAATCTTTTCTAGCCTTTCATTTTTCCAATTTTCTATTTTATCTTTTAATTCTTCATCTTCTTTTAATCTATCAATTTGCTTTATTATAAATGACTGTATTTCTTCTCTTTCACTACTTTCTTGTTTTTTCATTTGTTCTATAAAACTTACTAATTTCTTTTGAAGAGTTTTTGCTATGTTATCTAAGTTTCCTTTAATAAAAAACCCTAAAATCATAATTAAGAAACTTCCTCTATTAAGTTCCAATATTTGAAGAACAACATCTTTAACAAACATTCTTGTTTCATAAGTTTTAGATAATTCTTCTAATTTATCTACTAATATGTCTGTAATTTTTTCCTTATATCCGTTATTCCACATCCAATTAAAAGTTTGTAAAATAATATTTGAAAGATCTACTGATTTTATAACTTCGCCCTTAAAATCCTTAGCCTTACTTAAGTTCTCATTACTAAGTATTTCTTTAGAAATATCATCTAATATAATAATTAAATCTTTCTTTTTATTAGATTTAATTAACTTACTTAAGTCTTCTGATGGATTAATTTTTCCAAGTTTGTTCATAATGCTTTCTTTAGTTAATAGTTCACTTTCTACCATATCTACCAAGGCATCAAAAATTCGCTCCCTATTTTTAGGTATTATTTCTGTCCTAAATAACTTAGCTAATAAATTACCATTTAATGGTTTTCTAAATAAGGCTACAACAGCAAACCAATCTGCTAAGCCCCCTATCATAGCAGCTAGGCAAAGACTTGATATTAATCCTCCTAAAAAACTATCATGAAATGGATAAGTTATAAAAAAACCTACAGAAAAAATCACTAATATGCAAGTTGCTATATTACTGTTTTTTCTTTTTCCACTACTCATATTCCTCTCCAACTTTATTCCTCCTTAGTTCAAATATTAAATTCACGAAGTTAGCTATAACTAAACATATTATAATTTAGGCATGACTACTAGTCAAATTGCAAATACAAATACACCAAGTTTAGCGAAATACTAAACTTGGTGTATTTTATTAACGAACCGCTTGATTACTAATTAGCCCTTTCAAATAGCCACAACTGATTATTATGCCCTCCATATGTCCACTCACAAACATTGGTACCATCAGAAGTTCCAAAGTTATAATCATCTAACACCTTAGTTTGATTACTACTCATTGTTGCAATAGCATATGCGCCATTTGTTGAAGAAGATTTTATAGAAAACTTTTGTGGATCATGTCCATATGCATTGTAAATTTGAATATTTGCACCATCTCTATTTTCTCCATTACTTACATCTAGCATATATTCACCTAATGCACTCTTTAATGTTACATATCCATTTCCTACATTTCTTAAATACCACTTTTGTCCATTAGCTCTTGAACCTGTGCCAAGTTCAACATTTTGACCTGCTCTTCCTACGTTACTTGCAACTTGAAGATATTTTTGAGCATTAACATTTTTGATATAATACCATCCATCATTTAATGTTACGGTATTTCCCATTGTAGTGCTGTTTCCTCCAGTAGGATTACCGCTAGAAGAAGCACCATTATATCCTGATTGATCTAACATTTGAAGGTAATTCCACAAACTTGGTTTCCAAACACTCCAGTCATGTCCTCTTCCTGGAAGAAGCCAATAAGTATTAGGAATCCCTTTAGAATCACAGAAGTTGTGTACTCCTGTACCAAAATTAATAAGATTGTCACTAGTTCCACAGGAAATAAATAAAAGTTTTAATTGATTCTTTGCTGCAGTTCCACCATCACGGAATAATTGAGAATTTGAATGAGTATTTGGAGCTGCAGAATATGCACCAATATATGCAAATGAATTTAAATTCTGTAAACCGATATTGAATGATTGTCCACCACCCATTGAAAGACCAGATATTGCTCTATGAGTACGGTCAGTGTAAACAGAGTAATTCTTTTCTACATAAGGTATTAGAGAGTTTATCAAATCGTTAGTTAAGTTTTCATAACCATCAGATACCCCTGCTCCAGTTGCATTACAATTTGGCATTACTATTATAGAAGGTTTAATTTTCCCTGATGCGATGAGATTGTCAGCAATAGTATTGGCACTTCCGCCACCATTAGTCCAGTCATCATCTCTTCCACCGATACCATGCAATAAATACATTACACTGTATTTTTGGCTTGCTGAATACCCTGGTGGCAAATAAATTTTTGCCCTTCTTTGGCTTCTTGTTGCTGTAGACTGATAATAAATATAGTTAACTGTACCATGTGAAATGTTACCTTTCCATCTGTCAAAATCTGATGGTGGCATAGTTGGGTTAGACGCTGCTAATACAAAGCTTGGTGAAACCCATAAGAATGTTAAAAACATTAAGCTTATAAATAAAATATTAAAAATCTTTTTTTTCATTAATTTATCCCCCTTAATTCTCCATTATCTAATGTCTATTTACTTCTGCCATAGCGCAAACAAATGGCGAGTTCCAATATATGTCTACCTCATTAGTAGAATAACTTTCTTGATTATCAATATAACATTTAGCTGGAGGTAGTCCTTCTAAACTAGCTAATGCTACTGAATCTTCTAAAGCACTATCTGGTCCACCTGCAATCATACCTGGCAATGCCTTTTCTTGTGCTATAGATGGTCTATGATGTGGATGCTTCATAGAATCTGTACCATACCCTGAAACAAAAGACTTACCTAATGAATTTTTACCAAAGCAATAGTTAATATGTTCTTTTGCATAATCTAAATACTCTTCATTAGGTATAATCTTATAAGCCTTTGCAAGGAATATAGCATTATTATTCACATTCATATTGCTACCCCAACAATATCCTGTTGTTCCACTTGGAATGTTGTATCCATCATTTTTATCTAAAAGCACAATACGCTCAGCCTCTTTTATAATGTAATTTTTAATATTTCTAGCTACATTTTGATCAGCACCTTTAGCTGATATATATGCCATATTACCGAAGTCACCAACATTTTGCCAGCCCAATCCTGAACTAATCTTTTGATTTTCTAATGCTTTAAATGCAGCATCATATTTACTGTCACCTGTTGCTTTGAAAAGCTGAGCTGCTGCCCAATATCTTTCATCACTATCATCTTTGTCCTCGTATGCTCCAGTAACAATACCTGTTGGATTTGAAACAGGAGTATTTGGTTTATCTTTTAAATATGTCCAAGCTTTTTCTCCTGCTGCTAAACATTTTTTAGCTAGAGATGGGTCTATATCCTTAAAGTTTTCATATCCCATTGCCATAACTGCTGCGAAATCTCCTGTTGCTGTTGTTGATATAGGACATACAATAAGTTCATCTTTTTCATCCTGTGGCATTACATGACCTGGGAACCCCGCACATGTTACTTTATGATAAACACCACCACTTGTTTGATCCTGCATTTTTAATAGCCACTGTAATTGATATTTTATTTCATCTAAAACATCTGGAATTCCATTTCCGCTTTCTGGAATATTAAAATCATCTCCAAAAGCAGCTTTATTATCATTGTAAGCTGTTAAAAGATCTGCTGCTGCTACTGAAGTAGCAACTACATAACGTCCATAATCACCTGCATCATGCCATCCACCAGATACATCTATTTTTTGATTTGTTCCATATATTCTGGCTAAATCTGTGTGGCAAGCTGGATGTGCCCATTTACCACCTAATTTTTCTGGTATCTCTTGTCCACATCTTTGCATATAGAAAAATCTTACTGCATCTTTAAATACATTCTTATAAACATCTTGTCCTATAGTAAACTTATAAGAACTACCTAGTCCATCAGTCTCAATAGTATAAGTACCTGGTGTTTTTACAGATGAAAAATCTCCAAATCTGTCTGTCTCACCTGCTGCCTTATTATTCATTGAACCATTAATATCTCCCTCATAAACTACCTCTTTTGTGCTAGTTGAAACAACTCTAAATTTACGATCTGCACTAGCTGCTCTAAAAACAACTTTTTTCTTCTCTTCTGGCTTATACCCTACTTGATTTAAGACAATTTTTTGTTCTACTTTTGGAGCATCGTCTTCATCGTAAACTACTCCAGTATCATCAAGAAGAACTAATTTAACATTATCAATTTTAATAGAATGTTTTGGAAGATTCCCTCCACCTATATTTCCAAGATTAAATGCAAGTCTTGGAGACTTATCATTGTCCTCTGTCATAGTAAAATCTTGTGATACCTTTTGGACTTTACCAGTTGTATTAATTTTCCCATAAGTATAAGAACGATAATCCCCTCTATTACGTTGAATTGTATATTCTACTTTTCTATCAGTTGTTGAACTTATGTCAAATTCCAAATGATATTTTCCGTTTTTATACATTTTAAAGCCATCATAATAAACTTGCATACCATATGATACATTTCCGCAGTTCTCTACCTCTGCATTAAGAGCACCATCTTTTTGCGAAACTTTACCACTACCTCCATCTGTTGTGAAATTTCCCCACCCCTTAAGGCTTGTATCAAAAGTTCCATTTTGAATTAAATTAACATTAACCTGAGCAGCCTTTGCTACTGTTTGAAAACTACTATTACCAACAAGCATACTTATAGATAATGCTAT
This sequence comes from Clostridium sp. HBUAS56017, assembly GCF_007115085.1. Taxonomy (NCBI): domain Bacteria; kingdom Bacillati; phylum Bacillota; class Clostridia; order Eubacteriales; family Clostridiaceae; genus Clostridium; species Clostridium sp. HBUAS56017. The sequence continues at coordinate 126,547 of NZ_SULK01000009.1, forward strand.
ACCCGCTAATAATGAAATTATCTTTTTTGTTTTCATTATTTACTCCCCCTATTTTTTATACATTCTGTTAGGCTTTTTTTCATAAAAACCTAACAGAATCATTTTATTCAGAATACAAAATCATATATCAAATTATAAATAATTTTGATTATTTATAATTTTTTATAATCCCAAGATCCCATTTAATTTTTTCATAAGGAACATAAGCATTGTCTGTAGAACCTTGAATTAAGAAATCAACTCTATTAATATCATTAATTTCTAGTTTTTGATTTATGCCTGAACGAAGTAGTTCACCATGAGAAACACGATTTGTCCATCTATCTGCAGTGTAAGATAAATTATGGGATGATGCCCACTTTTCACTAACCTTTGTCCATGGACCATTTAAACTATTTGCTTGATGTAGTTCGTAATATCTATTATCCTTCATATCTTCAACTATCATATAATACTTGTTATCAGCTTTAGATTTATAAACACAAGCCCCTTCAAAAGTATCTCTTACTGCAACTGTAGCTGGTCCCCAACCATTTGGAAAGTTTGCAAGAGATGTCTTACGACAGTAAATATTATGTGAACCATCTGATGGTGTATTGAAAAGATATGCATATTGATCATCACAAATAACCCAATAATCCCAGCCCATGTTTCCACTAGCTCCTAGAGACTTTGGTCCACTCCATGAATTTGGATCATCTATATTTGTAGTTGTTGCATAACAAGCTCCTAAACTACCTTGGTAAATAAGATACCACATATGTTTAGACTCCATATAAAATACTTGTGGTGCTCCATAGCTTCCGTTACGTCCCCATGATCCATTTAAGTCTAACTTTTTATGCTGAGCAGTTCTTAAACCATTAATCGTTGATGCTGAAGCAGTTCCCATCTGGAATGTACCATTTTGAGCATAACCAGTATAAAATAAATGATATTTACCATTAGCATAAACAATAGATGGATCCTTAACAGAAATATCATCCCACGCATTTGTTGGCCCATTATAAAAACATCTTGACCCTACATACCAAGTAGGATTTGGATTTGCTGCTGCATTGGCAGTTATACCCTCCCCTACAGTCATTGCTCCTAAAAACATTGCTAATCCAATTCCAAACATACCTATTTTTCTTTTTATCATTTTATTTCTCCCCTTTACTAAATCTTTAGATTATATTAATTAATGACTTGCTAAATATGATCTTAACCATTGAAGAGCTGGACGTTCTCTACCATTTGAATTAACCAAATGAGTATTAGCTTTCCATGTTTGCCCTTGAATATATCCCCATAGTGTTACACCTTTAACATTAGGGTTTTCCCATAATACAGGGAATTTTTCTTTATATCTTGCTAATTGTGTAGCATCATCACCAGTTATATCAAGTTCTGATACATATATTGGTAATCCTGTTGCTGATAATTTATTTAAAACTGTTCTCATTGTACCTACAGAAACTGTATCCATATTAAATTGATGACATTGAATACCTATTCCATCTATAAGGCCTCTGTTCTTAAGTATATTTATAATCTTTACATACCTATCTGCTTCACTAGGGTTACCGATTATACCATATTCGTTAATTAGTAATTTTGAATTTGGGAAAGCTTTTCTAGCTTGCTGGAATGACCAAACAACCCAATCCCATCCTGTAGAACCATCTCCACCTATTGCATTCTTAAAATCTATTGGAGTATGCAAAGGTTCATTTACAACATCAACAAAATCTGAACCTGAGTATCTTCTACCTGCAGCTTGAATCCATTCTGTTATCTCTGCTCTTTGATCTGCTTGTGAAATCCTTGTTATCCATTTTGGTGCTTGAGATCCCCAAACTAATGTATGAAATTTGAATTTAAAGCCTTTGCTCTTTGCATAATTATAATCAGTATCTGCACCTCCCCAATTCATTCTATCTCTGCTTGACTCAACAGCTTCCCATTTAGTAGCATTTTCTGGTGTTACTTGGTTCCAATAGTTAGAAAAATTAGATGGAACACCATTTCCAATTATATTACCTATAAATTTGTTTCTAGACATTGCTGCACTAGCATTTATAGGAGCAGCCACTGAAAATAAAAGGCCTAATGTAACTACCCCCATACAGATTTTAATAACTTTTGATTTTAACATTACCATCACTCCTTAATTTTTATATATTTAATAAGATATAAACCACTCTATTTTTTAATTTTATTAATTGGTTTTGCTAGTGTTTTCTTTAAAATTAAACAATGCATTTTCCATATTGTTAACTGCAAGGTTATTTTTAATATTTCCTCCACCTGTACCAGTTGCAGTTGAACTAAACTTGAAATAATCAAAGTCAGCATAACCACTAGTATCATAACCCGTTGTATAATTAAATAGAGCAAACCTATATCCTACAAACCATAATTTATAGAAAAAGTCCATTTTAAGAGGACTACCTAATTGTGTCCAACTATTACCATTGTAGCTATAATAAAACTTAGCTATTTGAGTATTACAATCAGCGTCTACCTTTAGATACACCATATTATTAGTAAGATTAATAGAAGTTTCTGAGCCTGTAACATTGTATTGAACAAGCTTTTTAGTTCCATTATCATTTCTTACTCCTATATATCCATACTTACTATGGAAAGCGGATAATCCAGCAATCTGTCCTGATTTAATATTAGTTGCATCCATCTTAACCCATCCTGAAGATGTTGGTCCTTGTATTCTTTGTGTCAAAGTATTTCTTGCTTGAAGAAGATCAGTAGTTTTACTAGTCTTAAGCCTTAACCATCCAGGACGTTCAGAGCTAGTCCACTTTGAATTGTCAGGATTATGGTTCCATTGCCATTGAGAAAGTACATAACCTTGTGCATTAAAATCATCATTTGTATCAGGTGATTTTATTCCATTTCCTGCTACTGGTTTTTTATAAGTTGCTGGTACTTTGCCGTTTCCATTTACACCTATCATAGGCCAATTATTTACCCATGTAACAGGAGCAAGCTTTGGAATACGTCCAACTGCACCTTTATCCTCGAAAAGGATTGCCCAATTATAGCTACCATCCTCAACTATACAAACTTGGTGATTTCCACCATCATCTAAAATTACTTTTTGTTCATAAGGCCCTGTTAAACTCTTAGATCTCCATGCTTTCTCTATACGTTGGTAAGGTCCATTCTCTTTTACAGGGGTTGAAAGTATATAGTAATATCCGTTTTTCTTAAAAATTCTATTACCATCATGACTACTACCACCATCAAAAATCTTCTTATTTATCCCTCCAGCCTTGACAGATTTGCAATCCGAATTTAACTCTGTTACATTACATCCACCATTTATAAGATATACTCTTCCATCAGTATCAAAGAAAAGATCTGCATCATGTGCATATCCTAAACCTTTAATTTCAGTAAAATCCCATCCTCCAAAGCTCATTGGAGCACTCTTTGTACATACAAATGTCTTACCTAGGTCAAGGGAAGAAAATGTAGCATAAAACTTACCATCATGATACTTTAAACTTGGTGCCCAGCTTCCATGACTATATACATTTTTCCCACCTACTAAGTTATATGCATCTGCATGTGCCTTATCAATACCACTCATTCCTACATCAATACGATCATATACATATGAACAAGTCTCCCAGTTTACAAGGTCTTCTGATTTTAAAACAGGAAGACCTGGTACATAGTTTATACTAGAACATAACATATAATAAGTTGTCCCTACTTTGATAACACTATTATCAGGATAATCTGCATACATGACAGGGTTTTGATATGTTCCATTTCCCAGATCAGAAGTATATGCCTTAGCTTTAAAAGTAGGTAATGTCAACAAAGTGCATATTATTATTGACATAAACATTACTTTATTAAAGGAAACTTTTCTTTTGTATAGTCTACTTTTTACCATACTAAAACCTCCTTAGAATTTTCCAACCAATTAATATCCAGTTTTTATCTTCCTTATAAATGTTGTAATATTATCGGTATTCACAATACCTATTCTTGGCATATTCATCAAATCACTAGAATCTGTAGCAAGTCCTCCACCTACTTTAAAGGCCATTTTTACTTTTAAATTTTTTAGAACATTAACAAAATTAGGACTTGACTCACCAAATGGATATGCAAAGTAACCTACTGGTTTGTTTGTCATACTTTGAAGTTTATTAGTTGCACCAGCTACTCTTCTTGTTAATTCTGTAGTACCTAAATTTGCAATATGTCCATGTGTTGTAGAGTGATTTTCAAGTTCTACTTTGTTTTTAGCAACTGTTTTTAATTGTTCTTCAGTCATTATTCTAATCATATCTGATGGACTTCCCCAAGATGTGCCAATCTGATCTGTAACAACAAATTCTGTAGAGTTGAACCCATATTGTTTTAATATAGGATACGCATTATAATAGAAATCTGATGTTGCTCCATCAAATGTCAAGAGAATTGGTTTTGCTGGCATAGGAGCTTTTTTAGTTATAATATTGTAAAATTGATCATTGGTAAGTGTAGTATATCCATTGCTTTTTAAATAGTTCATTTCCTGTTTAAATTCATTTAGGCTTATTTGCCATGTATCATTTTTATTAGCATTTACCTCGATTCTATGATACATAAGTACTGGAATTTTTACTGGTGTTGCAGCATTTGCTTGTAATCCAAACGATAATATGAGAACTAAACTACTCATAATTGAAATAATAAACTTTTTCATTAATATCCTCCCCTAACATAAGATAAATTCTTTTATTTAAATAAATAATTACCTATTTTAATAACTAGCTGGTTCAAATGACCATAGCTGATTATTACTTCCTGTATAAGTCCACTGACATACATTAGCACCCTCAGTAGTTTCAAATTGAAAATCATCTAGCACCTTAGTTCCATTGCTACACTTAGTTGCAATAGAATATGCACCGTTTATTGAAGACGATTTGATAGAAAACTTTTGCGGGTCATGTCCATATGCATTGTAAATCTGAATATTAGTTCCATCTTTATCTTCACCACGGTTTACATCAAGCATAAAATCTCCCAATGCACTCTTTAATGTTACGTAACCGTCTCCTATATTTGTTAGATACCACTTTTGTCCTTTAGCTTGTGACTTTGTTCCAAGCTCAACATTTTGAGTTGCTTTTCCTGTATCATTGGCAATCTGAAGATATTTCTGAGCATTAACATTTTTAATAGAATACCATCCATCACTAAGTACTTCAGTATTTTGTGTGTTATTGCTTTGATTTGCCGGAAATGCTAGTTGTAAAAAGTTCCACATAGCTGGTCTCCACACACTGCCATCATGACCTCCGCCTTGAACAGACAACCAATAATGAGGAATTCCGTTGGCAGCGCAATAATTATGTGTTGCTAAGTTTGGAGGATAAAAGCCATCCCAATCCGAAGTCCCACAGGAAAGAAGCAAAGTCTTAATCTTATTTTTTGCCTCAGCCCCGCCATTTGGGAACATATCCTTATCAGAAGGGTGGTTAAACGGAGTTGCAGAAGATGGACAAATATGATGGAATGTATCCAAATGTCCAATTCCTTCAGCAAATGTTACTCCTCCCCCCATAGAATAGCCATAAATTCCTCGATGATCAGCGTCAGCAATAATTGGATAATGTGATTCTGCATATGGCATTACAGCATTAAACAATTCTTTATGCGAATCAACATTATTATTATCCATGGATACTATTATTACAGGTTGAATTTTTCCCTGACCTATAAGATTATCAGCTACAGTGCTGGCACCAACACACCAGCTATCAAAGATAGTAGATGGCCAGGAACCTATACCGTGAATTCCATAAATAACAGGATATTTTTTATTTGAGTCATATCCTGGAGGTGTGTAAACCACCATCTTTCGCATAGTCTTTGTCACCGGTGAATAATAGTTTATATCCTGAACTCTACCTGCTGGATACTTCCCCCCCTTGTCATACCCTGCTGGTGGCATGGTTGGAAGAGCAGTATTTGATACTGAAGTAGATTGATGAGTGCTAACACTTGATGTTGAAGAAGCTTGAGCTTTAGGAGTAGTTATTGCAATAGTCTGCGTGAATAAAAAGGCAACAGCTATTCCTAGCAATAATTTTCTTTTTGACATATTAAAACCTCCTTACTATTTTTTATTTTGTATTCTAAACTGTAACATGAGTTTGAATTAACATCTTAACCAAACTCCATATAATCACTAATATTTAATTTTTTTCCATGCAGAGGCAGTTTGTGCCCCTATTAAATCATTAAATTTAAATTGTTCTACAAACGCTGAACGCGTGAAACCACGCCTTCAGCTGCATGTATCATGTAATACATTACATTTTGTTTGCAGAACCATTACTATTAAATTGCCACCAGTTAACATTTAATAAATATCCATTTCCGCCAGTAAATTTTAGATATAAGTCATGTACTCCTTTTGCACCATTTACATTACAAGATTTAGTAACCCAAGATTGCCAACCGCCAGTACCTTGAACATTACATGTTCCAACTAAAGTACCTGTTACACTGTCAAGGCGAAGTTCAATATTACCACCGCTGCTTGCTGAAGCTACTCTTGCATTAAAAGAAGTTGCACCTGACCCAAAATTGACACCTTTAACCTTTATCCAATCACCATTTTCAACATAACTTACATCTTGTCCACCTTCACTACATTTTTCTATTTCAATACCTGATTCCATACAAATTGTTTCAGCCTCATTTTTTACATATGGATTTAAATTACTGATAGCAGATACACCTGTTGTTGTCATATTTATTGTTGGGAATGTACCATCAGCATTATACTTAAATTCCTCTACGCATACTGAACGTGTGAAACCACTACCTCCAGGTAAAGCACCATTATGATAGAAAAAGTAGGACTTGCCTTTATAATCAATTACTCCTGAATGATTTGTAAAACTTCTGCCTTGAGTAGACATGATTTTCCCTCTATATTGCCATGGACCAGTAGGACTTGTACTTGTGGAATAACAAATATATTCAGGTATGCCTCCAGCTGCATATACCATGTAATACATTCCATTTCGTTTGTAGAACCATGGACCTTCTTCATACAAAGTTTGCCTTTGAGCATTTCCAGTACGTACTCCAAAACCTGCTGTAGTTAAAGGTACCTTTACAATGCTTCCTGAATAGGAAATCATATCTTGATTTAACTTAACATAAAACAGATTAGGATTTCCCCAATATAGATATGCTTGTCCACTATCATCAATAAATACTGTTGGATCAATATCACCAGTACCAGTAGAAGCTAATGGATGTCCAAGAGCATCTTTAAAAGGTCCAGTAGGACTATCTGAAACAGCAACACCTATTGCCATTCCTCCATTTTTTTGATTTACAGGTACATAGTAATAGAACTTACCATTTCTAGGAATACACTGTCCAGCCCATGCATCACCTTTAGCCCAACTAAATGTAGAATAAGAAAGTGGTGATCCACAATCCACCCAGTTTACCATATCAGTTGTAGAATAGCATCTCCAATCTTTCATTGTATAGTTTGTTGAGCCATCCTCATCATGCCCTGTATAAACATAGCAAGTACCGTTATACACCATAGGAGCAGGATCAGCAGTATAAATAGTTTGTACTATTGGATTCTCTGCATAACATGTTTCTGGAATCATTAGAGAAAAAGCAAATGAAATAGCTAACATATTGCGAATTTTCTTCATAGTATCTCACCTCACGTTCTGATTGGTTATTTAGTATTTTGTTTAGAAAAATTTTTAACTCCATCCAATATCTAAGATGTCATTTTCACCTATGAAAATACATAGACATTATTAAATCCCTCATATATCACCCACTAAAATAGGCATTGTATTAATTAAGATCTGCTACAAATGTTGTTACGCTTTGTGCTGGAAGAGATGCTGTAAAGTTTCCATTAGATGTATTTATGTTAGCGCCTTTAGCCAAATTTTGTGATCCTGTTGTTACATATGGTGTTACTTTAGAAACTGATCCATTTTGTATATTGAAACTTTGATTTACTTGAGATGTTCCTTTATTTATCGCAATAATAACCGCTTTTTTATTTCCTGTATATGCAGATACAAATACATTGTTTGCTGGACTCTTTGGTACATCAACCCTTACATATCCAGGACGAACAAATTTTGAAAAGTGAGCCATCATGTAACCACGCTTACTTATCTGTCCATTCTCTTTCATTGGCCCATATTGTCTACGGATGTACCACCATGTATATGCTTGGAATTCCCCTTCAACCATGCAATCATTAATATGGTTTGCAACATCAATTGCTTCAGGCCAACGATCTGCTGAATTAGCATCACTATTTGGAACGTATACTTCTGTCATCCATAAATCTTTTCCTGCTCCTTTTTGCTTAAAAAGAGAATATGGCATAAATCTAGTTGGAGTACCATAAGTGTGAGTACCAAAAATATCTATGTTAGCAAGAGCCTTTGGATCATTTAAAATAGGGTCATACATATTTTTCTGATACGAGTATGACTCTGCTGACATCACCTTACAACCTTGAATTGTTCCAGCATAATCTCTTGTAAATGTATGCACTTCTTCTGGAGTCCACCAAGTCCAATCATTTCCATAATCAGGCTCATTTTGAAGTGAAATAGCATATAGAGGTGCCCCATTATTCTTCATATATTGAACAAAATCATTAAGATGCTTAGCATACTCAGCATATTTATCATGTCTAAGTCTTTTTGCCTTTCTATTACCGTTATGATTGAAAGTTTCAGTCATTGAAGCTGGTGGATTCCATGGCGTAGCAAAAACTATTCCTCCATGTGCAATGGCACTTTTTGCAGTTGCTAATTCCTTGTACCAATTATTTCTATTATCATCTACATATATTCTACAAATTGAAAATCCTAGCTGATTATCTCCATTGCCAAAAGCTGTTTCTCTTTGAGCTGCTGTTAAATCTCCAGCCCAAGATACATGATTCATTCCTCCAAAACCACGAATTACTTGTTTTTTATTTGATAAATTAACTGTAACGCCTGACGCTGCTTTAACTGCCGTAGCCCCATCAATAGCTAATAAACCTACAATAGACACGCTCAATAAAGATAGCATAATCTTTTTTATTTTTTTATTCATTTTCATCTCCCCCAATTTTTATTAAGTTAATTCCATAATATTATTTGGCAGTAATTTGCCAATAATCAATATTAAATAAGCTTCTGTTGCTATTTCCAGAATACTAAAATTTATCTATAGCTAATTTCCAGTTGAAAGCTTTCTTACAAAAACATTCAAATTATCACCATTAAGAATTATAGTACGAGGTAAGCCATATTTATCATTCATATCTGTACTTAATCCACCACCTACTTTAAAACCACCTTTATATCCTAAGCTCTTAAGAATCGAAGCAGTATCAGCATCATAGCTGCCATAAGGATATGCACAATAAGTTGAAGCTTTGTTAGTTATAGATCTAATTTTTGCAGTTGCAGCATTAATAGCATCATACTTTTGATTATGTGTAAGACTAGTTAAATTTGAATGGGTTGTAGTATGATTTTGTATATCAATACCATTATTGCTTACTATCTTTAGTTGATTAGTAGTCATATGTCCCCAAGTATCAATCCAGTTTGTAACTGCAAATTGAGTTGCTTTCATATTATATTGCTTTAAAACAGGATATACATTTGTGTAGAAATCACTTGTACAATCGTCGAAGGTAAGTAATACAGGCTTATTAGGCATAGGAGTTGTTCTATTAATAATGTTGTAATATTGATCTATAGATAATGTTGTATATCCATTAGCTTTTAGGTATTGCATCTGCTTTTTAAATTCTGTTAGACTAAATTGATATTGTCCATTTGGATTTGAAGAAACTACATGATACAGTAACACAGGCACCTTTGCATTTGTTGCAGCTTTAGCACTGCATGGAATGCTTAAAAATAGCATAGCAACAAGTATAGAAAATATTTTTTTCATGATTTTTCCTCCTTAATTTTAATAAAATTTCTTTAAGCCCTTTATCACACTTACATATATTTTTTCACTTGGTAAATTGCCGTTAATATTATAGGGTTTGAACAGTTTACCAAGCTTTATAATATGTAAATGTAATAAAAGCTTATTATTTTTTTAATGTCATTAATATTCGTTATAACTATTTTCTAATTTGATAATTTCTTAATTATTTGTTTGTTCAAATATCCATTGTTGGTTGCTATATCCTCCATATGTCCATTGACAAACATTTGTACCATCAGCAGTTCCAAAATTATAATCATCTAATACCTTAGTTTGGTTACTACTAACAGTTGAAACAATATATGCTCCACTTTTTGATGAAGTTTTAATTGAAAATCTTTGTGGATCATGTCCATATGCATTGTAAATTTGAATATTTGCACCATCTTTATTTTCTCCACTACTTACATCTAGCATATATTCTCCCAATGCACTCTTTAATGTCAGCAATCCATTTCCTAAGTTTGTTAAGTACCACTTTTGTCCTGCTACCCCTGTACCTGTAGCAAGTTCAACATTTTGACATGCTCTTCCTACATTTCCTGCAACTTGAAGGTATTTATTAGCATTAACATTTTTAATGTAGTACCAACCATTATTTAATGTAACAGTAGTTCCAACATCAGTACTACTTCCTCCAGTATTATCTCCAGTATTTCCACCTGTAGAATCAGTACTAAATTGCCAATAGTCCATGTTAAATAAATTACTAGTTCCATTTCCAACAAACTTAAAGTAAACATTATGAACGCCACTGACAGCATTTACATCACATTTCATTTCCTTCCAAGCTTGATTTCCACCTGTAGAACCTACATTAAGGGTACCAATAAGTTTTCCATCTAAACTATCTAAATGTATTTCAATTTTTCCTCCAACAGTTGATGCAACATTTGCCTTAAATGACTTAGCTCCATTTTTAAAGTCAGCCTTTGACACTGCAAGCCAATCTCCATTATTTATACTTGTAACATCAAGATTATTGCTACTTACAAAACTTCCAGGTGCTTGAGATTTTTCAGTTGAAATACCTGCACTCCAACCAATAGTTTCAGCTTCTGTTCTTTTATAAGGATTAAGATTAGCAACTTGAGGTACACCTTGCATATCTGCTGCTACATTATTTATCTTACTTCCAGAATATGAAAGCTTATTGATATGAGTAGAACGATATCCTTTTGTAATTCCCATAGCTTTTCCAAGAGTTTGTGCATGATATGCTACATACCATTGGTTTTTAAATTGGAAAACAGCATGATGGTTATTTCCACCTACTCCGAAAAATGATGCTGGATTTTTAAGAAAAGTCCCTTCATAAGTAAATGGTCCCATTGGACTACTGCTTGTCATATAAGCTATTTCGCCTGTAGGTGGAGCCCCATATGGATGTGTTCCTGAGAAATTAGAACAATATGAATAATAGTATTTACCATTATATTTGTGTATACCTGAATCTTCAAACATAAATGGAGAATCAATTGTAGCTGCACTTCCTTCAGTATGAATCATATCGTTATTCAATTTTATAACTCTAGCTGTTTTTGGATTTGCAATTTGGCTTTGTGTAGGATTTTTTCCACCTGGTATTCCTCCACCAAAATATAAATAACCTGTTCCGTCATCATCCACTAATACTGCTGGATCGAATAGCCATTCAACGTTACTAACCCCAGGAGTGCCTTTTGTAATCATAGGTTTTCCAAGAGGATCTGACCATGGTCCAACTGGACTGTCTGCTGTGAGCACTCCAATGCTTCCTGCATTATTTGCAAAATAAAGAAAGAACTTATCCTTTCCATTTATTACTTTATGTGTAGCTGATGGAGCCCAAGAATTACTTGCCCACTTTGCTGCACCTGTTGGTCCTGCTACTTGAATTTCACCATGATCTGTCCAGTTTACCATGTCATCAGATGATATAACTGTTAATTTCTTGATTTGAGCATAAGAATTGTCCTTAATATTTCCGTTATTATCATACTCAAATTCATCGCTTGTCATGTAAACGTATACTCTGCCGTTATAAACCATCACATATGGATCAGCTCCAAACTTCTGTGTAATAAGTGGATTGTTATATCCTGGAGTTTTTGCAATGGCATTTGTAGCTGCATTTGCTTTTGTACTAAATGTGGTTAATGATAAACCAACTAATATTGTAGAACTTAATAAAATCATACTTATCTTTTTAAACATATTTTAATCCTCCTATTAAAATATCTACCTCTTAAATAAGAGGTAAATATTTTTAATTTATACCTTGATTTCACTAGACTGCTTAAAATCAGATTAATTACTATATATTTTCTTAATTATTTGTTTGCTCAAATATCCATTGTTGATTGCTATATCCTCCATATGTCCATTGACAAACATTTGTACCATCAGCAGTTTGGAAATTATAATCATCTAACACCTTAGTTTGATTACTGCTAACAGTTGAAACAATATATGCTCCATTTTTTGATGAAGTTTTAATTGAAAATCTTTGTGGGTCATGTCCATATGCATTGTAAATTTGAATATTTGCACCATCTTTATTTTCTCCACTACTCACATCTAGCATATATTCTCCTAATGCACTCTTTAATGTTACTAGTCCATTTCCTATATTTGTTAAATACCACTTTTGTCCTGCTACTCCTGTACCTCTACCAAGCTCAACATTTTGACATGCTCTTCCTACATTTCCTGCAACTTGAAGGTATTTATTGGCATTAACATTTTTAATGTAATACCACCCATTATTTAATGTAACAGTAGTTCCAACATTAGTACTACTTCCTCCAGTGTTTCCACCGGTGTTACCTCCAGCATTTCCTCCTGTAGTATATCCTGCATCATGATATGCTTTTAAAACTGCCTTATAAGCTTCTTTTGGTGTTGTATAATTTGAATATAATAGTGGTTTTTCATCATGACGCCATGAAGCATTATCACATAGCCCCCACCAAACAAGTGCAGTAATATTAGCGCCTGCTTTCTTAGAAGATAAAATAGCTGACATCAAATCATAGTAATATTTAGCTTGATCTGTGAAAGAAGTACATCCAACATCAAGTTCAGTAATTTGAATTTCAAATCCTGCTTTTGCAAATGCATCCAAGGCATTCTTATAATAAGCTACTGAAGGGAATGATGTGCTTAAGTGAGATTGCATACCAATTCCTGCACATTTCTTACCATCTGAATTTATGAAATTGATTAAACTGATTATGTCATTTACTTCCATATATTCATTGTAATCGTTGTAAAATAACTTAACCTTATTTGTTAATCCATACTTTTGCAATGTTTCATAAGCATACTTAAATGCATCTTTTACAAAGGCTGGTCTTGTATTAACCCTGCCATAAATTTGTTGCCATCCTGATGGTGTCTTTGCACTTCCTGCATGTAAGTATTCATTCACAACATCCCATGCATAAATTACACTTCCATATTTGCTTGAGCATACATGTTCCATGTAAGTTTTAATGTAAAACTCCATTCTCTTATTCATAACACTTTGGCTTACAAAGCCTGCATTTTTGTTATAACCACTTTTAAAATACCACTCTGGAGTTTGACTATGCCAAACAAGTGTATGACCACGCATTGATAGTCCATTGTCATAGCAAGCCTTTAACATCTTATCTACATCTGCGAAGTTTAATTTTGGAACTGTACTTTCTGGATAATTATCAGGTATATGATAACCAAGTGCTTTTGCTTCTGATATAGAAATCAAATTTGGAGACCATCCTAAGATGTAATCTGGTTTCATCTCATTACCTGCAGTTATGCTGTTGTATTCCTTCTTTGCATAATTTAAAGTATTGTTATTCAAGATCTCAGATTCCACTAATGCGTTTCCCACCTTATTGAAAACATTTCCATAAGTGTTTAACAAATTATCTCCATTGCCTGTTGTTGCTGCTTTTGTCTGAATACCTTGCGCAAAAAAGATAGAAGCAACAAAGATTGCAGACAAAATTGCTTTTACATGTTTTTTCATATTATTCCCCCTCGAACATTTAAAAATTTGTTAATTCATATGAACATTATTCTTCTCAACTAAAGAAACATAATAAATTTTGCCAAAACTACTTCTTCCCTAAAAGAGAAAGACAATGAACATATTTAATAAAATATAAATACAATACATCTTGCAAAATGATGGCTTTATATTATATGGCAATTCTAGCAATTTCTTTATTATGTTACAATATTTTTATCGTAACATGGCTTTTTTTTATCTTAATCTAGCATTTTTATTGAATTATTAGAATTTTATTTGATTTTAAGAAATAATTATCGTTAATACTTAAACTATTATTTTTAATATTAAAAGTAACAGCTTATATCTTAATAACTATTTTAAAGAATTTCATTAAGATGAGTTATAATAAGACGTTTTGAATCTTAACTTGTATAAATAAATTTGAATATCAAAGCATAACTTCCATTTATCCAACATTTTCCCAATTTACTTGTATACATTAATCCTAATATAGGATTGACCTAATTTGTAGTCACCTTAGTAACTAAATAGCATATGACTTTAGTAATATATTGTCTATTTTCAGACAATGTTATAATGTTAGCAAGGATATCCATTAATTCAAGAAAGGTTATAGAATACCTATGTATAGAAAACTTATTGCAATTTTAAAAATTTTTTTATTTGTATCTATATTTATTCGTACCTATTGCTTATATAGCGATAGAATGATTACAATGATAGTATTATTTGCTACTATCACTATACTAATGATAATTGACTATATAAGAAATACTAATAAATTAACTATAGCTTCTGAAGGTATATATAATTGTTCCTTACTTTTTACAATAATCGTATCTTCATTGTCCACATATTTTATAAGAGGATTTGGAGCTTCTACTTATCTTATTTGCGCTTTACAAGAGCTTTTGCAATTAAATGGGAAACGATTAAAAACCTTTTTTTTAATTCACTTCTCACTGTATATGACATTGGTTATTACAGATATAGGAATACCTAATAATTGGGATAGCTTTTCAAGTTTAATCGCTGTAATATTAAGCTATTTTGCTATGACTGGCACAATATACACATTAAAGGTAATTCGGACAGAAAAAGAAGAAGTAAGTAAATTAAATATGAAACTTGAACAATATGCACTAGAAGTAGAAGAATTAACTGCTTCTAAAGAGAGGAGCATGATGGCTCAAGAACTTCATGATTCAGTAGGACACTCATTGATGGCTCTTGCTATGCATCTTGAATTTGCAAAAAAGATGTGCGATACAAACCCTGAAAAGCTGAAAGAAATATTAGTTAAATCTGAAGATATTGCAAAATCTAGCATCAACAATTTAAGAGAAGCAGTAACTTTACTTAAAAAAGAACAAGAAATGAAATCTTTTAATGCTTCCATTGATGATATAATGAATAATTTCTTACTACTTAATGATATAAAAATTAATTTTAATACAAATGAAAACTTAGACGACCTAGCTCCAATTATTAAGGCCTATTTCTATAAAACTATTAAAGAATCTATAACTAATAGTATAAAACATGGAAAAGCAACAGAAATCAATATATTAATCTCAAGGGCAAATAATAAAATAAATCTTATCTTAACTGATAACGGAATTGGTTGTAGCAAAATTATAAAATCAAATGGATTACTTGGAATTGAAGGAAGAACAGCTTCTTTGAAGGGATCAGTGAATTACTTTAGCGATGACAACTTTGGTTTTGGCATAGATATATGCATTCCAATATTAACGGAGGAAACATAAATATGATAAATGTTATACTAGCTGATGATCAGACAATAGTAAGAGAAGGATTAAAGATGATCTTAAGCTTATATGATGAAATAAATATAATTGGAGAAGCAGAAAATGGAGAACAACTAATTAAACTCCTAGAAAATTCCCTACCAGATGTAATTCTTATGGATGTTAGAATGCCAATAATGGATGGTGTACAAGCTACCAAAATTATTAAGGACAACTACAAAAACGTAAAAATTATAATACTAACAACTTTTAATGATGATGAATACATATTTAAGGCAATAAAAAATGGTGCAGATGGTTATCTTTTAAAGGATGCTGGTTCAGAATACATATTTAAGGCAATAAAATCAGTTTACAATGGAGCCATGCTACTTGATCCTGAAGTAACAGTAAAAGTAGTTAAAGCTTTTAATTCAATTATTAAAAATCAAAGCTTTAATGGATCGCATGATATAAATAATAAATTAGATCTACTTACACCAAGAGAAATGGAGGTTGCAAAGCTAGTTTCTCAAGGCAAAAATAATAAGGATATTTGTCAAATTCTATTCTTAACTGAAGGAACTGTAAAAAATTATGTAACAAGAATACTTGGAAAACTTGAGCTAAATAGCAGAACTGAATTAGCATTATTTATTAATCAAACTAACGTATAAAAATTATTTGCTATTTTGGGATATTTAAACGTAGTTAAAAGCAGCTTAGTGTATCATTATTTTTAATACGCTAAACTGCTTTTATATTAGAAAAATTTAATCTAAAAGAGTGTTCATTATTTTTCTAAGCTCAGCTTTATCTCTTCCATTTTTCTCTACATAATCCTCAAATTGATCTTTATCTATCTTATTGATATCAAAATACCTAGCCTCCTTATTTCCAAAGAAAAGACCACATGTACTTGCTGTAGGATACATCATATAACTATCAGTAAGTTCTACATTAAGTACTCCTTCATTATCTAGAAGCTCAAATAATTTTACCTTTTCTGAATGATCTCTAAGTGAAGGATAACCGATTGCGGGCCTTATTCCTCTATATTTGCCTTTTAATATAGCATCCATAGATATATTTTCATTCTCAGAATATCCCCAGAATTCTTTTCTTACCTTTTCATGAATATATTCTGCAAAAGCTTCTGCAAGTCTATCTGCTAGTAAAATAACCATTGTGGCACTATAATCATCACCCTTTGCCTTAAGCTTATCTGCATATTCCTTTGCACCTAATCCTCCTGTAGTTATAAAGCCACCTATATAATCCTTTATACCACTAGACTTTGGAGCTACAAAATCTGATAAGCACAGGTAAGTGTTATCTTTTTTCTCTTCTTGTTGTCTAAGAAGATTGAAAGTAACTACCTCAGAACCATAGTAAACTTCAATATCATCCTCTACTGAATTTGCCTCAAATATACCAATAGCAGCATTTGCTTTTAAAATATCTTCTTTCTCTATCTTATCAAGCATCTTTTCAGCATCAATTAATAATTTTTTAGCCTCTTCACCGTACCTTTTATCTTCAAGTATTTGTGGGTATGGCATCCCCATATCCCAACCTATGAAGAAAAAGCTCCAATCTATATACTTCCTTAACTTTCCTATAGGAAAATTAAGGATTTTCTTTCTACCAATAAACTTAGGTTTATCTATTTGTTCCTTATCCCATTCTTTCTTAAAGTTATGCTCTCTTGCATAATCTAAAGGAACAAATTTTCTAGACGACTTACTGAAAACCTCTCTTAAAGCTTCATATTCATCTTCTAGTTTTTCAAGGTATTCTGCCTTTTTATCTTTGTTTAAAAGAAGTTTTGCAACCTCAACTGCCTTTGAAGCATCTGTTGTATGAATTACTCCACCTGAATACTTTGGTGCTATCTTTATTGCTGTATGTGCCTTTGATGTAGTAGCTCCACCAACCATAAGGGGTATTTTAAAGCCTTCCTTTTCCATTTCTTCAGCTACATTTGCCATTTCTTCTAAGGAAGGAGTTATAAGTCCACTTAAGGCAATAATATCTGCATTTTCCTTTTTAGCAGTTTCTAAAATAACTTCTGCTGGAACCATTACTCCAAGATCGATTACTTCAAAGTTATTACATGAAAGAACTACAGAAACAATATTTTTCCCTATATCGTGTACATCGCCTTTTACAGTTGCAAAAACTACCTTTCCAGCACTAATACTTCCACTGCTGCTTTTTTCTTCTTCTAAGTATGGCATTAAGACTTCAACAGCCTTTTTCATAACCCTAGCACTTTTAACAACTTGAGGTAAGAACATCTTTCCCTCTCCAAAAAGTTTACCTACTTCATTCATACCATCCATAAGAGGTCCTTCAATTACTTCTAGAGATTTACTATATTCTATTCTTACTTCTTCTACATCTTCTTTAATATATTTATCTATACCTTTTACTAAAGCAGTTTTTAGCCTCTCTTTAACATTTGCCTCTCTCCAAGCTTCCTTATTTCCTTCTGCTTTATTTTCTGTCTTATTATAAGTATGAGCAAATTCTAAAAGCTCATCTGCTGCATTTTCACTTTTATTAAAGATAACTGCCTCTACTTTTTCTAGTAAACCTTTATCTATCTCATCATAAATTTGTATCATTCCTGGGTTAACTATACCCATATCCATGCCTTCTTTTATTGCATGATACAAAAATACTGAATGCATTGCTTCTCTTATTAAATTGTTACCTCTAAATGCAAAGGAGAGGTTACTTACACCACCACTTACTTTTGCATAAGGTAAATTTTCTTTTATCCATTTAGTAGCCTTAATAAAATCTACAGCGTAATTATTATGTTCCTCTATTCCTGTAGCTATTGTTAAAATATTTGGATCAAATACTATATTTTCTGGTGGAAATTTAACTTCATTTACTAAAATGTCATATGCTCTTTTACATATACTTATTTTCTTCTCATATGTATCTGCCTGACCATTTTCATCAAAAGCCATAACTACTGTGCCTGCTCCAAAGTCTTTTATAATGGAAGCTTGCCTTTTGAATTCTTCTTCTCCCACTTTAAGGCTTATAGAATTTACTATAGGCTTACCTTGTATAGATTTAAGCCCAGCCTCAAGCACTTCAAACTTTGATGAATCTATCATTACTGGAACCTTTGAAATTTCAGGCTCACTTGCTAAAAGCTTTAAGAAAGTCTCCATCTCTTCTTTGGCATCTAAAAGTGCATCATCAAAATTTATATCAACTACTTGAGCTCCATTTTGAACTTGATCCTTTGCTATAAATAAAGCTTCTTCATAATTCTTTTCTCTAATTAGCCTTGCAAATTTAGCTGAACCTGCTACGTTTGTTCTTTCACCTATGTTAACAAAATTATTTTCTTTATTTACCCTAAGTGATTCAAGACCACAATATATAGTTTCTTGCTCTATATTTGGTATTTTTCTAGGTTCTTTATCTCTTACTACTTCATATATTGCTTCTATATGTTCTGGTGTTGTACCACAGCAACCTCCAACAATATTAATACATCCTTCTTCTGCTAAACCTTTTATTAAAGCTGCAGTTTCTTCAGGCTTTTCATCATATTCACCAAAAGAATTTGGAAGCCCTGCATTTGGGTAAAAACTTATAAATCTATTTTGAGTCTTTGAAAGATATTTTATAAAAGGTATTAAATCCTTTGCTCCAAAGGAACAGTTTAGCCCTATTGCCAATATACTTTCATCTACCATAGAATTTGCAAAAGCTTCTAGTGTTTGACCTGAAAGTATCCTTCCACTTTTATCTGCTATAGTTCCAGAAATTATTATTGGTAAATCTTTGTTTTTTTCTAAAAATACAGACTTTGCCCCCATAAGTGCAGCTCTTGCATTTAATTCATCAAAGATTGTTTCTATAAGTATTAAATCTACTCCTCCATCTAAAAGACCTTCAACCTGCTCTTTATAGGCTTTTACTAATTCGTCAAAAGTTATATTTCTAAAGCCCGGATTTTCAACATCTGGTGATAAAGATGCTGTTTTATTTGTAGGTCCAAGTGAACCTGCTACAAAACGTGGTTTATCTGGAGTTTCTGCTGTAAATTTATCCGCAGCAGCCCTTGCTATTTTTGCTCCTTCAAAATTTAAGATATATATCTTATCTTCAAGTTCATAATCTTTTTGAGATATACTCGTACTATTAAATGTATTAGTTTCTATTATATCTGCCCCTGATCTTAAATATGCTTCATGAATCTCTCTTATTATATTTGAATTTGTGATATTTAAAACATCATTGTTTCCTTTTTGATTACAAGAAACCTTTAAGTTTCCTCTATAATCTTTTTCTTCTAATTTATAGTTTTGAATACTAGTGCCCATAGCCCCATCGAGAACTAATATCCTTTCTTTTAGTAAATCTCTAATTTGTAATTTCATTAATCTTCCTCCCCAAGTCTTTTGTCTTTATTGTCTAGCCTCTTCTTAGTATTATATAAAAACTTGTCCTACATACTACCAATACAGGTTAATATTCATTATATCAATTTTATATGATTTATTAAAAAGTTTCCAACTTTTTTTACTAAAATTAAACGTATTTGTCTAGATTCATATTGAGCCAAATATTTTATTCTTAAAAATATAGTTAATTATAAACTTAGTACTAAAAATTATATAAGTTTAACTATCGATAACAAAATTCAATTGACAAACATTATTGTTATGCACTTCAAAATATTCTATAATAAGTACCATAGGATATTTTACAAAGATAGAAGGGATTTACATTATGGAATTTAAAGAGTATGGAGAAAAAACTAAACCTATTATAATTCTTATTCATGGTTTTTGTATGTCTTGGAGATTATGGATGCCACAAATTGATTCTTTTAAAAAAGATTATCATGTTATTGTGCCAATTCTAGAAGGACATGAAGAAAGAGATCGTACTACATTTACATCAGTTGAAAATAACGCCAATATAATTATAGATTATATGATAAATCACGATTATAATGAAATATTTGCCATATGCGGACTTTCATTAGGAGGTGCTATTACTGTTAATATACTTTCTCAAAATAGATTAATCATAAAAAAGGCAATTATAGACGCTGGAATTACCCCTTCAAATTTAAGCAGAGCAAAAGAATTATTTACAGTTTACTCTGATTTTTTCAAAACTTGCTTGGCGAGAAAATTTAGAAAGTTACTTGAAATATACTATAACCCTAAAGATTATTCAAAGCATGTAGTAGCCTCTATGTATATGACGCTTCAAAACATATCAAATTCTACAATTAAAAATGTATTTTATTCAGTCGATACTTATAAACTACCTAAAGATTTTTCTAATGTAAAAACAGAAATACGTTATTGGTATGGAACAAAAGAAGAAAATGAAAGAAAAAAAGATTCAGATTTTATTACTCATACATTTCCTAATGCCAAAAGCGAAATTTTTCAAGGTTATGCCCATGGACAACTTGCTTTGGGTAATCCAAATTTGTATTTGAAATGTGCCTATCGTTTTTTCCAAGAAAAATAATCAGTACCTTTGTCCATAAGGACAAGCATATAGGCACATGCCACATATCTGAAGCTTGCCTTCTTCTTTAAGGCTATTAAAATAATCTTCACACTTTTTTACATCAAGTCTTAAATCACGTGGTTCATTTTCTACATAGTTTCTACCTAGAATTGCTTGTGAAGGACATATTTTAACACACTTGTTACAACTACCACATTTACTTTCTAATATTTCTTTATTCTCTTCAAAGGGAGCATCAGTAAGTACTGTAGTCCATCTTACCCGTGGCCCATAGCTAGGATTAATTAGAAGACAGTTCTTCCCTATCCACCCAAAACCAGCTAACCTAGCTGTGACTTTATGTGATAGGGAAGCACACACTCTATTACTATCTATACGCTCTGCTGCTGGCACTGGCATTACTCTATAACCACTACGTTGTATTATAGAAGCCACAAGTGAAGCAAAATTATCTAGACGATTATTTATTACATCATAGGCATGAGTTTGATATTGAAGTACATTTTCATATGTATCTCTATTTTTTAGAAGATCTACAATATCTTTTTGTAGTACTATTCCAATAGATATCGCTCTTGGAAATTCATATATTAAAGAACCGCTAATTTCTCTAATTTCATTTTTAATCTGACTGATTCCTGCCACACCAATAAAATCAACGCCGTGAATATCACCTAATTCTTTTATTCTTTCTAATAAACTCATTTTCTTATATTAGTGAAAAGTTCATTATAAATACTAAACTTTCACTAAACTTCACTCCCTTCCACTAACTAGTATGTTGTTTACTTCCATTTTACCATTTATTTCTCACAAGCTGCTATTATTTTTCAAGTACATTCTTATCTTTTAATATTTTATACAAAAAAAGCTAATGGGCTTACATAATATCCATTAACTTTTTGTTAAACCATTTATTTTAATTGTTATAGTTTGATTTCTTCCTTTTGTATTTCCTCTTTTTTAGAACAGCAGCTTCCACCTTTCATAGCCCTAACCATCATAGGAATCATTATTACCATCATCAAAGGACATATAAAAGGTGTAATTCCTACTATTATATTCTTTAATGCTCCACTAGTATTTATAAAAGGAAGTACTCCAATAATTAAATAAGGAAGTCCACAACAAAGTACCATCATTAATATATGTTTTATTCGATTATGTTTTTTATTTTTATTATTTTCATGACATTTCATAGTTTTATCCTCCTAGTATTTTTTTATTAACCTATAAACTCTTTACGTACATCTTCTAAATTCACCTTTTCTAGTGAATCAGAAACCTTAAGTCCAATTAAAACTACATTATTTTTAACAATAAGATATGGTCCACTTTTATCTATCTTAAAGCCAACATTTACAACTCCTTTTTTACCAGTAAAATTACTTACATACTCACCAGTTTCTCCATTTTCTATAGTGAAATTTCCTTCAGCATCATCAAATGAAGTAAGATCTATTGTTAAATTTGTTTGTTTACCTTTTTCTAATACAACTACAAGTGGCTCAAACTCATAACCAGTTCCTTTTATATTTAAGCTTTGATTTCCTCCAGATATATTTGCTTTCTTAATTAATCTATCAGTAGGAACTTTACTTAAATCATCACCATATATACTTGGTGCTTGTGGTGCACTAGAACCTGAAGTTCCACCTGTACAACAACTCATTCCACTACTTGGTGCTGGAATTGAAGAATCATCTTTAGTAGTATCTACAGTATCAAGATTATCTGTAACCTTAATTACTCCTCTAATCATTCCCATCCAACAACTAAAGTTTATATCTTTATCTTTTGGTGTAAATTCTATTACGTTCTCCCCTGATTTTAGAGCTTTTTCTATATTTAAAGATGGTATTACAATAGAATTATTACATGAATTAAGCTGACTTCCTGTAATTACAAGCTTAACAGGGACATTTTTTTCAACATAAAAAGCATTAGGAGTATATCCATATCTATCTGCTGTCATCTTTATTACCTGTACACCATCTTCAAGAGCTGCTTTACCTATATTAGGATTTGATTGATTTTCTTCACTTCCTGAAAGATTTTGTGTTAGTGTGTTAACACTAGGTACTCCAACTCCTGCTAATGCAAGACCACGATTACCCATTATTACTCCAAGTATTACAACCAAGAATCCACTAAATTTTAAGAGCTGCTTTGTATAACCCTTACTTAAAAATCCAGATATCGCTCCAAATATGAGCATTAAGGGAACTGTACCTAATGAAAATAGAAACATAGATAATGCCCCAGCAAAAGCGCTACCTGTCCCAAGAGCATAAAGCTGCATTGTTTGTAGCGGTCCACATGGCATTAATCCGTTTAACATTCCTACTAAAAAAGGAGTTTTAGGTTTATTTTTCACCTTGCATGAAGACCATGGTAACTTAATGTTGAACTTTCTAAACATAGAGAAACCAGCCATATTTAGTCCCATTATTACCATAAAGATTCCTGCAAATATTTGAAGTCCTGCTTTAACATTAATGGATAAGGATAATACTGATCCTAATGCCCCTACAATACCACCAATAATGGTGTAAGAAGTTATTCTTCCAGCATTATATAAAATAGCAGGCATTAATGCTACAAACTTGCTTTTCTTTTCATTTAAATTATCCTCTTTAGATATACTTTGCGTTAGCATTATTCCTCCGCACATACCAACACAATGAATTGATGTTAACATACCAACTAAAAATAATACTATGTAGGATGCATTATTTAACTTAGCATTCATATCAAAACCTGCGGTAGAACTACCTAGAAGTAAAATAGCTGCAACCACTACTAAAATCCCTGCAAATTTAATATTATTCGAATTCTTAGTACTATAACCTGCCTTATTAATTGCCTCCTTCAATTCTTCTATAGAACAAAGTTCTTCATCATATTCCACTGTTACTTGCTCTAAACTATAGCTAGCCATTGCATTTTTAACCCCTGTAATTTTTCTGAGAGCTACCTCTACTCTATTTTCACAAGAAACACATGTCATATTATATACTTTAATTATCCGTCTTTTCATAGACATTTTTTCACCTCTAAATCTTTTATATTGAATCTAATTAGTAAAAAGCTTTATTAGATAAATTTAGTATAGAAAAAAGTTATGAAGATTATATGATGATAATAATTAAATTTTAGAATACTTGTACATAAATAACTTTCTTAGATGGCACAAAAAAAAAAGCAATTATTCACTAATTGCTTTTTTAATTACTGTTTTATTCTAATTTTCCACCTTCAACAACAAGGCTATCCTCATAAGCATCTCCATACACTGATTTAAGTGTTTTATCATAAGCCTCATGTATAAACTTTTCTTTTCCAAGAGTTTCAAGTTCGTTATTAATCCAATCTAGAAGCTCTTTGTTTCCTTTTGTAACAGCAGGAGCAATTGTATCTTGGCTTCCTAAAGATGCTACACCAACAGTAAATCCTGGATTATCTTTAGCCCATGCAAGCACTTCTGTATTATCACTAAGTATAGCATCTCCACGCTTATCCTTTAGAGCTTGGAATATTTCTGAGTATTGCTCAAACTTTGCAAGTTCTATGTCTGGATGTTCTTTTGTCATGAAAGTTTCAGCAGTAGTTCCCTTAGCTACTATTATCTTTTTACCCTTCATCTCATCAGCTGAAGTTATAACTGAACCTGCTGGAGAAACTACTCCTAAAGATACTTTCATATATGGGTTTGCAAAATCAACCTTTTGCTTTCTTTCATCTGTCACTGTAAAATTAGCCATTATAATATCAACTTTTTTTGATTCTAGATAGGATACTCTGCTTGCTGCATCAACTAGCACAAATTCAACCTTTGATTCATCACCAAGAAGATCCTTTGCAAATCTTTTAGCTACATATACATCGAAGCCTTGATTCTTACCTTCTGAATCTACATATCCAAATGGGGCTTTATCGCTAAAAACACCAATTCTTATCTTTCCACGTTCTTTTATTTCATCTATAGAACTTGATGACTTTATATCTGCAGATTCTTTTGATGTTGAATTACCGCAACCTACAAGTCCTCCTATTACTACTGTACTAAGAACTAACGCCGATATTAATTTTTTTACTTTATTCATAATTCATCATCCTCTCTTAATTATATTGAAATATATTTAAAAATTGCTTTGCACGTTCTGTTTTTGGATTTGTAAAAAACTCATCTGGCTTAGCTGTTTCACAGACCTTTCCTTGATCCATAAATACAACTTTATCAGCTACAGAGCGAGCAAATCCCATTTCATGTGTTACAATTACCATTGTCATGCCCTGCTTTGCTAAGCTTTGCATTACCTCCAACACCTCTCTTACCATTTCAGGATCAAGTGAGGCAGTAACTTCATCAAATAACATTACCTCAGGATTCATGCATAGTGCTCTTACAATTGCTATTCTCTGCTTTTGTCCTCCTGAAAGCTGGCGTGGATAAGCATTCTTCCTATCTAAAAGACCAACCTTATCTAATAATTGTTCTGCCTGAGCTAGGACCTCGACCTTGTCTCTTTTTTGAACTTTTAAAGGTC
This sequence comes from Clostridium sp. HBUAS56017, assembly GCF_007115085.1. Taxonomy (NCBI): domain Bacteria; kingdom Bacillati; phylum Bacillota; class Clostridia; order Eubacteriales; family Clostridiaceae; genus Clostridium; species Clostridium sp. HBUAS56017. The sequence goes on from NZ_SULK01000009.1 coordinate 152,403, forward strand.
CAAGTAGTATATTCTCTATAACAGTCATATGTGGAAATAATTCATAGTTTTGAAATACCATACCTATCTTTTCTCTTACATCTTGCCAATTTGTGTTTTTTTCTGTAAGACTATTATTTTTAAATATAATATCTCCACCTTGAATTTTTTCAAGACCATTAAGACATCTAAGTAAGGTACTTTTCCCACAGCCTGAAGGGCCTAATACAACTAATACTTCTCCTTTATGTAACTCTAAGCTCACACCTTTTAAGATTTCTTTATTATCATATTCTTTATGAAGTTCTTGTACCTCAATTAGCACAGAACTATTATTCTTATCTATAACACTCACTCCTAACTATTCCATTTCGTCTCCAATTTTTTTGATATTTTGGATAGTGGGTAACATATTATGAAGTAAAATATAAATATTAACCCATATATCCAAAAGGAAGCTGTTGGCAGTACAAAACGTGAAGTTTCTATAATCTGCTGACCTACTTTTACCACATCTATAACACCTATTAAAACAACTAGCGAAGTAGTTTTAATCATTCTGGTAGCTAAATTAATAGTACCTGGTAGCATTCTTCTTAAAGCCTGAGGTATAAGTATATATCTATAAAGCATATAGGTACTTAACCCTAATGCCTTTCCTGATTCAATTTGATGTTTTGGTAGAGACTGAAGAGCCCCCCTTACTATATCTCCCATTTCTGCAGCACCCCAAAGGCTAAAAACAATTATAGAAACTGCCATGCCGCTTAATTCTATATGAAGTGCTGTTGTAACACCAAAATAGAAGATAAATAGCCACACTAAAATTGGTATAATTCTAAACATTTCAAGAAACACTCTATTTATAAATAATACAACCTTTGATTTAGTTGTTCGACTAAGTCCAAGTAATATACCTAATAAAGTACCAATTATAATTGATGCTAAGGCTATTTCTACTGTTATAAGAAGCCCTTCCAGAAGCCTCATAAAGTTTTGTCCTTCAAAGATAACACTAATTACCGAATTCTGCATACCTTACCTTCCTTTCTACCCATGATAAAATAATGGATAATGGTAATATCATAATTAGGTATACCACAACTAACATAGCTAAAGATTCAAAGGTTTTGTAATACATACCTATTAAATCCTTGGTCACATTCATAACGTCTAATATAGATATTGCACCTAATACAGATGTCTCTTTTAAAAGGAATATACAATTTGCGCTAAGTGCTGGTATACTTACAGAAAATGCCTGTGGAAGTATTACATATCTAATAAGTTGAAGCTTTGAAAGCCCAATACTTAGTCCAGATTCCACTTGGGATTTACCTACTGCCTCTAGTCCACTTCTAAAAGCCTCTGCCATATAACTTCCTCCTAAAAAAGAAAGTCCTATTATTGCACAAGTACTTTCGCTAAGTGTTATTCCTACCTTTGGTAAACCAAAATATAAGAAAAATATTTGCACAAGGAGTGGAGTGTTTCTAGAAAGCTCTATGTATGCTTGTACTAATGTTTTTATGCCTTTAACTTTAAAATATAATACTATACTGCAAATGAGTCCAACAATTAATGATATAAGTGTCCCCCATAAGGCCAACTTTAATGTTAGCCAAGCAGCTTTTTCATATAATGGAAAATTATCCATTACAAATTTCCAATCAAAACTCATCTATTCACCACCATTTATATTTCTTATAATACATATATGTTTTATTTCTTTTTAAATTATAGTATCCATTCTATTTTTTGTCAATATAATTACTAGTATCCTTATATGTTTTATTTAGTTGTTGAAGTTTCCTAAATTTGATTACAAATCGAGTAGGAGGTAGATAATTATTTTATCTACCGACCTCTCACACCACCGTACGTACCGTTCGGTATACGGCGGTTCATTA
>NZ_SULK01000090.1:0-210 GCF_007115085.1 Clostridium sp. HBUAS56017
TGTAAGTGTGGTAACATATTTAGCTGACTGATACTAATAGGTCGAGGGCTTGACCAAATAAAATACAGGAATACAACAAGGAACTGTGTGCAATTTTCAAAGAATAAAATTCTTTGAAGACTAAAAGCATCTGGTGATGATGGCGTAGAGGAAACACTCCTTTCCATTCCGAACAGGAAAGTTAAGCTCTACAGCGCTGATGGTACTGCA